>JANOFA010000001.1:0-2105 GCA_031413355.1 Gemmatimonadota bacterium
CGCCGAGGTCGGCCTGGGCGGCCCAAGGGTAAAGAAAAGGCGGACGCGAAGGCGATCCGCTGTTGACCCCATTCAAGAACACCGCCCGACCAGCTCCGGTCCGGATTCCCAAGTCTGTTGGCCCTACTTCTGCCCGATAACACCCGCGCATCACCTGCGTGGCGCGGTGCGGAACGGGGAACTGGCGGCCAAAGTGGGGCAAATCTCAGCTGTCAGCAAGGGCCTGGCCGCGCCACGTCTGGTGCATGCGCTAGTTAGGCGGCGTCCCAAGACACATACTCTCATGGGGCTAGTGGAGGCGCTCGTCTGGGCCTTCAGGTAGTGTGGAGAGCGTCTTGTTCAGTGACGCTTCATCGATCACAATAGGACCCTCAGTCGCCATGCCGTTCATGAGAGCTTGAAAAAGTGTCGGCATCAATGCATCGCTGATCGCTTTGACGTCCAGTCCTCGCGCGATTGTGGGCAAAGGTGGAGAATCGGGCTCGCGCACGCCAGAAGAATAGTATGCCTGGTCCCCGCCACCGCGAATAGGCCCATCCTTTGTGTTCCGCCAAGCGACGATGCAACGCGGGCCCACGGAGCCATCAGACAGCCCGCAATGGACTTGGTGGTTAAGACGGGCTAGTCGATCTGCGACGGCATCCGCGGAGATTTGCCGACGGCGGTGGGCTCTGATTAATGGAAGTAGGTCGTGAACCCAGCGCGGGTCTGATGCTAGAAAGGCACCGCCGGAACCGGCGATGGAAAGGCGCTGCGGCACCACTCGCCCAGAGGGCTCAAAGCGCTTGCCCTGTCTGTTGTAACGGAAGTACCAAGTGGCTGGTGTCTCACCCTGAACCAAATCAACGGTATAGAGGCGGTGTTCTCCATCCACATACGCCGTCGCCAGAAGAGAGTGGCCCGGTGGTCCTGGGCCTTGCAGGGCGGCGAGGTGGCGAGGAAACTGTGCCTTCATTGAGTCGGTGAGCACGCCTATGGACTGCTCCAACGGGAGATTCCGACCTCGTAGTACTGCGCTCATCCAATGAGCTGGCTCGGTTCCCCTGGCCGTCGCACCAAGGCCAGCGTAGAGGAGGATGGACTGCCCATCCGTAGTCTCCAGGAACATGATCTTTGTAGCATCGTCCTTTACAACGCGACCATTGCTGGTCAGGCGGCGATCGGCCAGGGCCCACATGGTATCCGGGCCATTTACAGTCAGGATGAGGGTCATGGCACTGCAATCCGTGGCGCCAGCAGGGTTACTCAGCGGGCGAAGTGAGCGCGACAGAGATGGACGGGCGTCCAATGCATCTGAGCTTCGTGATGCCGCCTAACGGCCGCGCATGACCTGCAAGGCGCGGCGATACACTTCACTTAGTAAACGAAAGGGCAGGCGCCGCGGCTTGACAGGTCCATGCGCTGGTTAGAAAGCGGACGCACCGTCACCTGCCTGCGACAAACACCGCACTCCGCGCACGGCAGCGCCCCACGATTCCTCACCGCTTCGCGCCGGCCGCCATCTCGCCTGCGGCCGGCGACTCCGGGGGCGCCCCGTGCCTACACCGATGCCAGCCCGGCAGGGTGTTCAATATCAGTGGGCGGTTCAAACACCGACACCGGTTTCCGCTTGCTAACGGCTGCGCATGACCTGCAAGGCGCGGCGATACACTTCAACTAGTGAACGACCGGGCAGGCGCCGCGGCTTGACAGGTCCATGCGCATGTTAGCGGGCTGCGCGATTCACTCCGATTGAAGAACACGATACGGCGTCCGGCGCGAAAGCGCCACATGACCGACTCCCGTAAGCCGGAACCGCCCTTGAGCCGCCACGCCGACCGGTGACGCGCCGGCCGGGCCGAGCCTTGCCTGGGCGGCTTCAGGATAAAGAAAGGGCGGACGCCAAGGCGATCCGCTGTTGACCCCACCCAAGAACACCGCCCGACCAGCTGCGGGACGGATTCCCAACTCGGTTGGCTCCACTTCTGCCCGATAACGGCCGCGCATGACCTGCAAGGCGCGGCGACACACTTCACTTAGTGAACGACAGGGCAGGCGCCGCGGCTTGACAGGTCCATGCGCATGTTAGCGGGCTGCGCGATTCACTCCGACTGAAGAACACGATA
>JANOFA010000002.1:0-2631 GCA_031413355.1 Gemmatimonadota bacterium
TAGGCCGTCCATGCCCGGCAGCCGGAAATCGGTGAAGACGACATCGGGATGCAGCTTGGGCAGCAGAGTCAGCGCGCTCTCGGCGTCGGTGGCGATCTCCGCGACATAGCCGGATTCGGTGAGGAATGCCTTGATGGCGCGCGCCAGCGTGCGCTCATCGTCGACGATCAGCACGGTGGAGCCGCTCACGCGGACCTCCCGGCGATCCGGGGCGCGGCCGGCAGCCAGATACGGATGGTGGTGCCCTCGCCGGCGCGGCTCTCCAGGTCGAGCCGTCCGCCATGCTGCTCAACGAACCGCCGCGCGGTGGCAAGGCCGAGCCCGGTCCCCTCGGGGCGGGTGGTGAAGAACGGCTGACCAACGAGCGGGAGTGCCTCCGCCGTGATTCCGCAGCCGGTGTCGCGCAGTTCGAGGGCGATGCCGGGCAGGTGATCCGGCCCGGTCGCTTCGCGTGCGGCCAGGGTGAGCCGGCCGCCGGACGGCATGGCGTCGAGGGCATTGCCGATCAGTTCGAGCAGTTCCTGTTCCATCTTCATCGGGTCCAGGGGAATGTCCGGTACGGTGGCCGCGATGTCGAGGGACAGGGTGACCTGTTGCAGCCGCAACCGTTCGGCGAACGCCGGCAGCACGCCCTGCACCACCGCGCCGATCCGCTCCGGCAGCGAGTGGAACGGGGCCGGGCGGGAGAAGGTAAGCAGGTGGGCGACCCGGCGGTCGAGCCGATCCACCTCCTCGACGATCGCCTGGAGCTGCTCGTTGGCCGACGGCGAGGCCGGGTGGCGCTGCACCAGCTGCGCGGAGGCCCGAAGGCTGGCGAGGGGATTGCGCAGGCCGTGGGCGACGGCCGCGGCCATCTCGCCGATCGAGGCCAGCTTTTCCGACTGCACCAGCTGGTCCTGGGCGCGCTCGAGTTGAGCCACCTTGCCGGCCAGTTCGGCGTTGAGTCGGTGCATCTCGTCCTGCGATCGCCGCAGCTGACCGGTCATGTCGGCGAAGGAGCGGGCGAGGTGGCCTATCTCGTCGTGCGCGCTGGTGTCGATCGGGTGATTCAGCTCGCCACCGCCGACGACCACCATGGCCTGTCCGAGGGCGGTGATCGGGCGCGTCAGGCTGCGGGCGAGGACCCAGGCGGAGATCAGACCGATCAGCAGAGCGCCGAGAACGATCGCCAGCAGAATCACCCGCTCCCCCAGCACAATCTCATTGAGCCGCGCGAACGCCTGTGACACGCTGCTCTCGCGCGCCTGCCGGTAGATCTGCCGATTGAGGACCGTGAGCGCAGGTTGCAGGCGCCCCTTCAGCTCCGCAAGCGCGACCTTGAACGCGAGGTCGTGCTGCCCGGCATCCGCCAGACGGAAGATGCTGTCACCCGTCGCCACGATGTCGCGCTGGACGGCCGCGACCTGCTCGGCCAGCGGTTGCTCATCCGGGCCCAGTTCCGCGCGCCACCGCTCCAGCCGGTAGCTGACCACCTGCCCGCTCAGGCGGAATTCCTTCCGCGCATCGGGATCGAGACCGGTCAGCGCGCGCCACACCGCATCCACCTGGTCGAACATCGCCGTTTCCAGTTCGGCGTAGGTGCGGTTGCGGCCGAGCCCGGTGCCCAGCGTCTCGAGCGCGCGACGCTCGAGGGCATTGGTGCGGTAGGCCTCCGCACCGACCAGCAGCACGGGCAGCACCATCAGGGAGGCCCCGAGAAGAAGACGGCGCTGCAGGGTCATGTCGCGGTGGGTCCGGTGGCGTGAGGCCGGCGAGTGTGAACCGGGGATCGGCAAATATATTCGCCCGACTCGCCGGTGGAGCGTTTGGTCCTACCTGGCGAGGTGCCCGGCCTCTCGGACCAGCCCCTCCAGCAGTGCCTCGATCTCCCGCGCGCCGGTGCGCGGGTTCATCACCGTCACCCGCAGCACCCGCCGCCCCTCCAGCATCGTCGTCGTGATCCACCCGGCGCCGGAGCGGTTGTAGTCCTGCCTCAGGGTAAAGTTGAGCGTATCGAGCGCATCCTCCGTCAGCGTGCCGTCGCCCACATACCGAAAGCAGAGAATGTTGGACTCGGGGGCGTGAATGGTCGCGAAGGCGGGATGCGCGGCGACGGCGGCGTGCAGCGCGATCGTCGTATCGCACAGATGATCGTAGAGCCGCCCGATGCCGTCCGCGCCGTGCCGCTGGAGCGCGACCCAGAGCTTGAGCGCATCCGCCCGGCGGGAACACTGGAAGCTGCGCACCCCCTGGTCCCACACCCGTTCGGTGCCCTGGCCATGAAAGAGATAGGGCGCCCGCTGGGCAAAGGCCTGGTCGAGCTCGCGTTCCTCCCGGACCAGCACCATGCCGGCCGACAGCGGCAGGAGCATCGCCTTGTGCGGGTCCCAGGCGACCGACCGCGCGTGGTGCAGTCCCGCCAGCCGGTGCCGGTGGCGCGTGGAGAGCAGCGCCGACGCCCCATGCGCCCCGTCGACATGCAGCCAGAGCCCGCGTGCCTCACACAGGCGCCCGATGCTCTCGAGATCGTCGAAGGCGCCAACCGGCGTTGAACCGGCGGTGGCGACCACGGCCATGATCTTTCGTCCCTCGCGGGCCAGCCGATCGAGGGTGTGCACCAGCGCCTCGGTATCCATCCGGTAGCCATGCGTC
>JANOFA010000003.1:0-2531 GCA_031413355.1 Gemmatimonadota bacterium
GTCCTGTGGTGCAATTCACCATCGTCAAGTCACGAAACAAAGCGTGTCGGCTGGAGGCGGGCGGAACACATCAAATGGCGGAGCGTCCGGAATGACTTGAAATTCTCGTCCACTCTGCCAATTCAGTTGCTGAGCTATCGGCAGAGTGCGCAAGATCATGGCCTTCGTGGACGATGAGTCCAAGGTGGAGTCGGAGCGGCTCGCCATTCAGCGCGGCGTGTTCCCCGAGTGGCAGGAGAGCATCTGGGGACCGGACGCCACCTGCGCCCGCGATGCCCAGGGCCAGCGCATCCGTCCCATGCGCCGCTTGCGCAACTGCAACGTCACTACCGTCGCCCCGACCGGGACGATCTCCATCATCGCCGGCTGCAGTTCGGGGATCGAGCCGCTCTTTGCCGTGGCCTTCATGCGCAACCAGGCTGGCGTGCTGATGCCGGATGTGAACGAGGATTTCGTCGCCATCGCGAAGCAGGAGGGCTGGTACTCCGACGAGCTGATGAAGCGCATCGCCGAATCCGGCCACATCCGCTTCACCGAGGTGCCGGAGCAGTGGCAGCGCGCCTTTGCCACCGCCAATGAGATCAAGCCGGAGTGGCATATCCGGATGCAGGCGGCCTTCCAGGCCCACAATGACAGCGCCATTTCCAAGACCTGTAATTTCGCCAACGACGCAAGCGAGGCGTACGTCGAGGAGATCTACCGGCTCGCCTTTACGCTCGGGTGCAAAGGTGTCACTGTCTATCGCGACGGCAGCCGCGACATGCAGGTGCTCTCCACCGGCTCCGTGGCGCGGAAGGTGGCCGAGCAGTCGATCAGCTCCGGCAAGTCAGAGGCGCGCGCCGACCTCGATATGAGCGGGGGTCGGCATGAGGCCGACCGCTCCGGCACGGCGGACCTGCATGGAGAAATCGCCGAGATCCAGGCCGAGAATGCCCGGCTGCGGAAGATGGTGCACGAGCTGGAAGCGGAGAATCTGCAGCGCCGCCAGAAGCGCTCGCGGCCGGAGACCCTCCGCGGCATCGTCCGCCGGGTCGATACTCCGCTGGGTACCCTGTACGTCACGATCACCGAGGATGACCGCGGCCAGCCATTCGAGGTCTTCATGAGCCTCGGCAAGGCGGGCGGCGCCATCATGGCCGACGTCGAGGCGATGGGGCGCCTGATCAGCCTTGCCTTGCGCTCTGGCATCCCGATCCGGGAAGTCCATCGCCAGATCCGCGGCATCAGTTCCGATCGCGCCATCGGGCTTGGCCCCAACAAGGTCATGTCGGTGCCCGATGCCGTCGGCATCGCCATCGAGCGGTGGATGCAGGAGAAGCAGGGGGTGCAGCAGGAGCTGCTGCCGGTCCCGCCGACCAGCGGCGCGTCACCGCTTGATGCGGTACCTGTCTCGGTCGAGCTGGTGATGACCCGAGGGGCGGAGCAGCTCAACCTGTCCTACAGTCAGCCGGTGCTGACCGGCGCCTGCCCCGATTGCGGTTCGCAGCTGGAGTACGCCGAAGGCTGCCAGAAGTGCCATGTGTGCGGTTACTCGGAGTGCGGCTGAGCCTTCAGCCCACGACCTGAACCGGACAACGGGGGGCGGACACGACATCCGCCCCCCGTTGGCATTTCCGTCACTGCGACCCCCGGAAGCCTGATCCCCTTCCACGCTCTTCGGTTTCCGGCGAACTTGAGGAGCAGCGACGCTGGAGATCGGGTTTTCCCACATCATGGCAAGGCGCCGACATGGATTACCCCAAAGTTGAGATCGCCGAATCCGACATCCCCCGCGCAGCGCAGCCGATCTTCCAGCATCTGCTGGATACCTACGCCTCAGAGACCAACAAGACGGCCGCCGTCTGGCACGAGCTGCGGGATGACCAGCTCGGCTTCCGGCCGCATCCGAAAAGCGGGACTGTCCGCGAAATCCTGACGCATCAGATTCTGTCGGAGCGTCGATTCTTCGCCGAGTTCATCGGGCTGATCGAACCTGCGGCGGCGACGTTGCTGCCACCCAGGGAGGCTCCCGCGGTTGCCGCCTATATCGACCGATACGTTGCTCTCGCTCGGCCCCGGCTGGCCGCTCTGGCGGATCGTGACGCAGCCTTCTGGCAGGCGCCGGTCCCCTTCTTCGACACAACGCGGGAGCGGATCTGGGTGTTCTGGCGGCGGGTGCTGCACACCGCACATCACCGCGCCCAGATCGGGGTGTTCCTCCGGCTGCTGGAGGATCGCGTCCCGCCGACCTACGGGCCCACCGCCGACGTGAGCTGGGTGGGCGCCGATCCAACCCGTACGATTGCCGCGGCGGAGCGGCCCGGACGGCCGCAGACCTGAGCCGGCGTCAACTGGTGCAGCGGCCGGATTCACTGTAGCTTTTCCCGTTCCTCTAGCCGTGTTCGCCGCACCACCATTCCCGACGAGGCACCACATCATGAAAGAGGAGTCCGGCGATCTGGCACCGATCAAGCCCGAACGCATCGCCCAGGAGCTGGCCAAGTTCCACGCCCTGCGTCAGACCGGTGGGTTGAAGCAGGATGTTCTGGACC
>JANOFA010000004.1:0-1096 GCA_031413355.1 Gemmatimonadota bacterium
GACTACAGGAAATGGGTGGGTCGGGCCTCCGTGCCCGACTACAGGAAATGGGTGGGTCGGGCCTCCGTGCCCGACTACAGGAAATGGGTAGGTCGGGCCTCCGTGCCCGACCGTTGATCGGCAGGAGGCGATGGGGACCGGGTAGGTCAGGCACGGAGGCCTGACCTACCCGCATCACTCCCCGTACACCACTTTCCCATCCAGCACCGTCATCCGCACGCTGGCGTGCTGCACGCTGTCCACCGGCAGCGAAAAAATGTCGCGGTTCCACACCACCAGATCCGCCAGCATTCCCGGCGCAAGCGTACCCTTCCCCGACTCCTCGAACTCCGCGTACGCCGGCCCGCTGGCGTAGCTCTGCAGCACCATCGCCAGCGGCAGCCGTTGCGAAGGAACGAATCCGCCCGCTGGCAGACCGTCCGGTGTCTGCCGGGTCAGCGCCGTATGCATTCCTGGCCGCGGATCAATTCCCACCACCGGCCAGTCGGTGCCGAAGGCGAGCCGGCCGCCGGCATCGTGAATACTCTTCCAGCTCCAGGCCCGTCCGGCGCGTTCCGGCCCGATGTTCACCGCCCAGACCTCCAGCACATTCTGGTTGGGATTGGCATGGAACGGCTCCATCGACGCGATCACGCCAAGCTGGCCGAAGCGCGGGATATCGGCGGCGCTGACATCCTCGATATGCTCGAGCCGGTGACGGCGACCACGCGCCGGGGCGGGGTTCGCCGCCGCGGCCGCGGCAAAGGCGTCGAGCGACATCCGGATCCCCGCGTCGCCGATCGCATGAATCTGGATCTGCCAGCCACGGGCATCCATCAGCGCGACGATCCGCGCCATCTCCGCCGGCGTCATCTCCGGATTGCCGGTCGTCGGCGCGTTGGCGTATGGCGCCAGCATGCTGGCGGTGTGCGCTTCGATGACGCCGTCGGCGTACAGCTTGATCATCCCCAGCCTGAGCATCGGCGTGTCGGGGTGCGCGCGGCGGAGCGTGCGTCCGTGGACGGCTGGCTGTTTTACGCGAGGATGTCCTTGATGACCTTTGCGCCTTCGACACCCGTCAGCTTGGCGTCGAGGCCTTGGAACTTGAAGGAGAAGG
>JANOFA010000005.1:0-5522 GCA_031413355.1 Gemmatimonadota bacterium
GTCGGTGACGCCGAGGTTAGGCATCAAGACGCCCGTCTTCCACGCCTGCGGATTCTGGATCCACTTGGCCAGATTCTCGTCGGTGTTCTCCAGCGTGCCGGCGGCGATGTGGCTCCGGCTGCCGATGTGATGCAGGTTCGGGCCGACCAGCGGCAGCGCCGGGTACATCGAGTGGCATCCGCTGCAGGCCTTGGCCGCGAAGAGGCCCTGGCCTTGCTTCACCAGTGCCGTCGCGGTGGAATCGGCGACGTAATCCTTCGGCGGCGTGTTGAAATTGGCGGCCCAGGCATCGAAGGCGGGCCCGTCCAGCGACACGATCCGGTAGGCCATCCGGCCATGCTGAATGCCGCAGAACTCGGTGCACTGCGCCGGGAAATTCCCCGTCACTTCCGCCTTGAACCAGAGATTGTTGTAGCGATTGGGAAAGACGTCCCGCTTGCCGGCGAACTGGGGCAGCCAGAACGCATGCAGCACGTCCACCGTGGTCATCTCCAGATTGACCGTGCGACCCATCGGGATCATCATCTCCCCGGCGGTGGTGATCCCCAGCTGGGGATAGCGGAACTCCCACCACCACTGATGCCCGATGACCTCGACCTGGAGCACGTCGTCGCCCACCGGCTTGGCCGCGGTCTTGAAGATGGTGCGGACCGTCGGTACCGCGATCATCGCCAGGATGAAGGCGGGGATGATCGTCCAGACGATCTCGAGTGTGGTATTGCCGTGGGTCTGGACCGGCTCGGGGGCGCCCGGACGGCTGCGGAACTTCCAGATGGCGATCAGGAGGGCCCCCTCCACCAGCACGAAGACCACCAGCGCCCACCAGAGCGTAAGGCGGAAGATGGCATCTTGATCGCGGGCGGTATCGGCGCGGGGCAGCAGGGTGGTCTGGGGATACTGCTCGGGCGCGCAGGCCGCGAGCAGCACCAGAACACCGAGCGTCAGGGCCGGAATCCAGCGAGGCAGGGGCCGGCCGGGCACGGACAGTGTGGACATCAGAGGGATCGCCCTGTCAGCGGGAATGGTCGGGGGCGCGACGAAGCGCGCTGAGAATAGTGATTCAGTATCAAAGCGTCAAGGAAATTGGCCGGGGAAGCAGCCCTAAGGTATCGCCTCGCCGGGAGACTGCCAAGCGGTGCACCTTTGGAGGAGTGGCCGTAGATTGCCGACTCCCCTCCCAGCCTTTCGTACCCGGCACCGGCCACGAGGTGCCCCACACCACGGAGCTGCCCGCATGAGCCCTGAACAGCGTCGCCTCCTGGTCACCCAGTATGCCACGGGACCGGAGCGCCTCCAAGCTGCCCTCGCCGCCGTACCCGAGGCGGTCCTCCAGTGGCGGCCCGGCCCCGGCCGCTGGAGCGTGCACGAGATCATCGTACACTGCGCCGATAGCGAGACCAACGCCCACATGCGGCTGCGGTACCTCGTCGCCGAACCCGATCCCCTGATCCTGGGCTACGACCAGGACCACTGGGCCGTCGAGCTCGACTACCACGTCCATCCCCTCCCCCTGGCCCTCGCCACCATCTGCGCGGTCAGGGCCAACACCGTCCCCCTGCTCCAGCGGCTGACCGAAGCCCAGTGGCAGCGGACCGGCCGGCACACCGAGAATCCCAGCTTCGGCGTCGAGCCCTGGCTCGAGGCTTACGGCGTGCATCTCGACGTGCATGTGCGACAGATCGCGCGAAACATGGAGGCGTGGGCCAGGCGGTAGCTGGGTAGGGGCGGAGCTCCAGCTCCGCCCAGCACGCTACCCCGGGCGCGTAAGGGCCGCATACATGCGGCCCATGTCAGCCCGTCGCAGGACGTCCGCCCCTACCGCACATCGAGATCAAACGCCGGCGCCTCCCCCGGCACCGCAAAGCTGTAGTGCCACCACTCCTGCTCGTACTGCTGGAAGCCCTCCTCCTCCATCACCCGGCGCAGCAGCTGCCGATAGCGCAAGCTACGACCGGTCGCACTGCTGAAGTGGGCCGCATCGGAAAAGGTATCGTACGCCGTGCCCATGAAGACCTCGCGCCCGGCCATCGACCAGTCCACCAGCGTCAGGTCCACCGCGAGCCCGAGATTGTGCCGGCTATGGCTCGCGATATACCCGCCCCGGATCAGGTGGACCTGCCCGGTGCGTTGGGCCCACTGCACCATGGCGAGCGTGGCTCGCACCGGCCGATAGCCATCGAACACCTTGAGCCCCATCCCGCCAGTCTTCAGCCGACGCTGCACCCGCGCCAGCGCTTCGGCGGCCTCGCGCCGCAGCAGGACGCGGTTGGCGAAATAGCCCGGCAGCACCGCGCCGGTGAAGTTGTTGCTGGTCGCATACCGTGCATCGACAATGATGGTGCTGTCGAGCAGCTGCACATCAACCAGGAGCCGCCGCGCGACGGAGTCCGCCGCCACCGCCGGCGCCGGAATGTCCGCAGTCTGGCAGGCCGCTACCATGACCTTCGTACTGCCGAGCAACACGACCAGCCCGAGCCTCGAATAGGTCAATCGCGTCATTGTCACGATCTATATAAGGAAGGAAAGCCAGCCGCCGAGCCCGCGTGAGCTGAAACTAGCGTCGGAAAGCCAAGTCGCACAACCACTTAGGCCAAACCTATGGCCTCCTCCGAGTTTCGGCGCTATTCTTGTGGTCGCTATCTCAGAACGCCCCGGGCAACCGCGATCCAGCAGCCCGGGCCGTTTCCTTTTTTTGTGAGCTATTCATGTTGCGTCAAATGCGCGCGAAGCTGGGCGCCGAGATCGGACAGCTCAGCCACGAACTGAACATCGTGATCCCGCAGGCCATCGCCACTGCCGTGGAGCTGGGCGACCTGCGGGAGAACTCGGAATACAAGGCAGCCCTCGAGCGACAGCAGTTCGTGCAGGCCCGGTTGCAGCAGCTGCACCAGCGGCTGGCGCAGGTCTCCCAGCTCTCCACCGCGGAGACGCCGGCGGGCGAGGTCGGGCTCGGCTCGAGCGTGCGGGTGCTCGATCTCGACACCAAGGTCGAGGAGGGGTTTCTCGTCGTGCTTGCCGAGATGATGGATCTCGAATCGGAGGAGGATGACGACGCCGCGGGACATATCTCGCTGGCCTCGCCGCTCGGGCGGGCACTCAAGGGCCGAAAGGTCGGCGAGGACGTCGACCTCCGCCTGCCCCACGGCAAGCGCCGGCTGCGGGTGCTCAAGATTGTTCAGGAACCGGCCGCGGCAGAGGATCGGCGATGAACGAGTTCCCCCGCAAGCAGCTGCTGATCGTCGGGGACCGGGTCCTGGTCGAGCCGGAAGAGGGCGAGGACCGGACCCGTGTCGGGCTCTACCTTCCGGCGACCGCCGTCGATGCCCAGCCGGTGCAGAGTGGACTGGTGATCGCCGTCGGGCCGGGGGAGCCGGCCCCCGACCTGGCCTCGATGGTGGACGACGAGCCGTGGAAGGTCGGCGAGCGACAGATGCGGTGGCGCCCGATGCAGTCCCGGGTCGGCGACCACGCGATCTTCTTCCGCAAGGCCGCGGTCGAAATCACCTTTGAGGAGAAGAAATATCTGGTCGTTCCGCAGGGCGCGATCCTGGCGCTGGTGCGGGAGGAGCTGCCGATTTAGTGTAGTGGGGTGGGTCGGGCGTCCCTGCCCGACGGTTGGGCACTGAAACCCGATCTCAGTGCCATGGCCAGGCGCGGAGGCCTGACCCACCCCCAGTCGGGCACGGCGGCCTGACACACGCTACGGTCAGGCACGGAGGCCTGACCCACCCCTCACCTGATCACACGATGCCGCTCACCCGCTTCCCCGACCACGAAGACAAGCGGGTCTTCCTCTCGACCGTTCCCTCGCTCAACCTGCCGCCCGCTCCCGCGGCGTTCAGCGACCGGGTCTTTGTCGTCGTCCTCTGGCTCGACGAGGACACCCCCTCCCTGCAGGAACTGAATCAGGAATTCGCCCTCTCCCTGATCGAAAAGGGCGGCCTCACCATCGTCCTCGGCGGCAGCGGCGCGGAGGCAGCGGCGACCATTTTCGACGAGGCCGCGGCGGAGACGACCCACGCCGAGCGGGAGGATGAGGCCATCGTGCTGTGGACCGATCCTGCTGGCACGCTGGACGACGTGCTCTTTACTGCAGCCGAGGACGCGATGCCCCCCGATGCCTTTGCCGGCGACCCCTGGGATATCGTCGTCTGGGCCAAGAGCACCGACCCGATGGTTCCCGCCCTGCGGAAGGCGCTCGGCACCCTCGGGGCGATGATCGATGAGCGCTACGAGCTGGGCGGTGAGGACGATGTCTAAGCGTGCCGGGAGGGCCGAGCTGAGCGAACGGGCCCGCAGCCTGCACGGCATCATGTGGGTGCTGCTGGCGTTCACCGTGATCCTGATGCTGCTCGGCTTCGGCGGTACGAAGGGCTGGGTCCCGGTGAACATCGGGATCAGTTCCCTGATCCTTTCGTTCGCCACGGCGCTGGGAGCGGGCTGGCTCGCAGCAAAGGCGCACGGCCATGCGATCGCGGATCGGGAGAAACAGAGCCGGGGCTCGATGATCGTGGCCATCGCGGCGCAGCTGGGGCAGCAGGACGAAGAGAGCCTGCGAAAGATGCAGACCCGGGGCGGCCCGGCGGGTGAGGCGGCCGGCCTGATCCTCCTCGGGCGGAAGGAGCGCGCCTCACGCGCTTCACGCGCCCAGCCATAGGAGAGACGGGTGACACGCCGCCGCGATCTCCTGCTTCGGGCCATGCTGCTCAGGTGCCCGGCCTGCGGCGGCGGCCCGGTCTTCGTTTCGTGGGTGCGGATGTGCCCAAGCTGCCCGAGCTGCGGCATCCAGTACGACCGGGAGCCGGAGGGAGGCTACTGGGTCGGCTCCAACACGATCAATCTCTTTGCGACGGAAGCGGTCTTCGCGCTGACGTTCGTCGGTGTGATGATCCGCACCTGGCCGGCGCCGCCGTGGGACCTGCTGCTGTGGGGCGGTATGCTGCTGATGGTCGTGTTCCCGATTCTCTTCTTTCCCTTCTCCAAGACCCTCTTCGTCGCGGTGGACCTGATGTTCCGGCCCCAGGAACCACGCGACTTCGAGAAACCGATAGAGCGCGCGCCGGTGGTGACCAGAAGAAGGTGACCGGGACATTAAGCGCTCTTCATGGTATCCTCAGGTGGTGCTAACGCCCGTCCAGCGAGCTTGAACCAGACACCATGCGCCCATTGACCCGGTTCGTCGCCATCTGCCTCGCCCTCCTCCTGCTGGCCCAGAATGCCTGGGCAAGTCAGGAATGCGGCGCGAGCATGGCGCCCACCGCTGCACACCACGGTCCTCACCACCCGGCGCCGACCGATACACCGCACCACCAGCCCTGCCAGCCAGCCGCTTGTACGGCGATGGTCACCTGCCATCTGGTCGGCTCCACTGAGCCAGTGACAACCGCGCTCCGCCCCGCTCCTCTGGCAGCCATCGTGTGGCCCATCGCGGTCCAGCTTCCCCTCACCCCTCCCGCTCCGCCCGAACCGCCCCCACCCCGCACCAGAGCCTCGACCGCACATCCGCTGATCGCGACGGGATA
>JANOFA010000006.1:0-1553 GCA_031413355.1 Gemmatimonadota bacterium
CTCGACCTCAGCATTCCGGCGGGCCGGAACACCGATTTCTATTTCGGCGGCGAGTACTCCGGTCAGGGGGTCAAGACCTTTCAGCGCGCTCTCGGCTACCTGCCCACCGGAGATACCGTGCCGGCGGCGACCGCCGCCAACTTCTCGCCCTGGGCCGGCTCGCTCTACACCGAGGTCCAGGGTAGGGGTACCGACCTCGCCCTCACGCTGGGGCTGCGCTACGACCAGTTCAGCGGTCGCGACGACCTGCCTGGCAAGGCGGCCCAGACCAAGCGGTCGCTCAGTCCGCGGCTTGCGGTGAGCACCGTGCTCAACGGCGCGACGTTCATCGCCAGTATCGGAAAGTTTTCCCAGGCGCCGGACTATCAGTACCTGGTCGATGCCGCCTTTGACGACACCACCCGCACCGGCCGCTCCCGTGTGGGCAATCCAGGGCTCGGTTTCGAGAGCTCCACCCAGTACGAATTCAGCCTGCGACTCCGGCCGGTCCGCTTCGTCAGCGTCCGCGCCAATGTCTACATCCGTCGGCTCGATGGACTGGTTGCCTCGGTGCCGCTGGGCGTCGATCCCGACTCCAGCATCTTCGGCAACGTTGATGCGGGATCTGTGAAAGGCGGCGAGCTCATCGTGGAGCGGGAGTTCCAGAACAACTGGGGGGTGCGGGTCAGCTATACCCTGCAGCAGGCCACCGCCAATTCCAGCAACGCCTTCTTCATCCGCCGGTCGTTCACCATCGATCCCACGACGGGCGACACCACCTTCCCTGCCAAGGTCGAGTTTCCCCTCGACTACGACCGGCGCCACACCCTCACCGCCATCGTGAGCGGCGCGGTACCGGCGACCGCGGGACCGAGGATTGCCGGCATCCGGCCCTTCGCCGCCATCGAGGGGACCGTCATCTACCGGATGGCGTCGGGGTTGCCCTTCACCTTCACCAATGCCGCCGGAGATTCGATTGTCGGCCTGCCCAACGACGGCCGCCTGCCGAGCACTTCAACGCTGGACCTGCTGCTCCGCCGCCCGATTCGCTTCGGTGCGGTGAGCGGCAGCGTCTATGTCGACGTGCGGAACCTGCTCAACCGGAGGAATGTGGTGGCGGTGCGCCGGGACACGGGGAAGACGGTGCAGACCGAGGCGGGGATCCAGGCGCTGGCGGACTCAGCGTTGAGCGCCAACCCCTCGCCCATTCCCTACGAGTCGCCCCGCTACCGGCAGTGGGCCGACCTGGACAGCAACGGCTATGTGGATGGTGCGGGAGAACTGCGGCCGCTCTACCTCGCAGCGGCGCGGGACTTTACCCAGGCGCTGTTTGCGTTTGGACCGCCAAGGTTGTTCAGGTTGGGGATGGAGGTGGCGTTTTGATTGGGTGCGGGGAGGCGTCGCTGCCGTTATCCCGCAGCTCACCCGTTGTTCCCCTCTCTCCTCTCGTGGAGAGTGAATCGCCCCGGGATTGTCGGAGGCTCCCCACTGTGAGAGGTTGGAGCCATGGACAAGCGCACACGGTATTCCCCCGAGGTGCAGGAACGGGCGGTGCGGCTGGTGCAGGAGCACAC
>JANOFA010000007.1:0-5628 GCA_031413355.1 Gemmatimonadota bacterium
GACAACAGAGAACGTGCTCGGCCCCGTCGGTCAGGGCTACAAGAACGCGATAGAAACGCAGAACGAGGGGCGGATCGGGATTGGCGCGCAGATGATCGGTGTGGCCCAGGGGGCGCTCGAGGCGGCCGCCGGCTACGTCAAGGAACGCAAGCAGTTCGGCAAGGCCATCGCCGAATTCCAGGGGGTGCAGTTCCAGCTTGGCCAGATGGCGACGGAACTCGAAGCGGCCCGCCTCATGGTCTACAATACCGCCCGACTCAAGGATGCCGGCCTCCCCTTCCAGCGCGAGGCCGCCATGGCCAAGCTGTTCAGTTCGCAGGTGGCCGACCGTACCACCTCGCGCTGCCTCGAGTTGTTCGGAGGGTATGGGTACTCGAAGGAGTATCCGGCGGAGAAGTTCTACCGCGATGCCAAGATCGGGACGATCTACGAGGGCACCAGCAACATGCAGCTTCAGACGATCGCCAAGATGCTGCTCAAATAGCTGCCCGCCTCACCCGGCCGGGCCCCCCGGTGCCGGCTTCCCCACCGGGGTAATCCCCGTCACACTCGGCACCTGCTGGCTCGCGGGTTGCTATTCAAATACCCATCGCGACACCCGTCGGCCGGACAACCGACCACAACTCATTGTGCAACTTCGGGTTGCGCCAGCCAGGCGCTTTCGATACCTTGGCCGGCCGGCTTACACCACTTGAGATGTACGGCACTTCTCCGAGGATCAGGGAATAATGCGCCTGATTACCCGCCTGTTGACGCTGGTCCTCCTCGCTGCCATGGGCAGCGCGGTGGTACCTGTCACAGCCGGGGCGCAGACGCTCCCGCCCAAGCTCAAGGCCCAGCTCGACCGCTGGTATCGCACCGCCCGCCGCTCCTCACCGGGGACGTGGGGTATCGCCGTTGCGGACCAGCAGGGCCAGATCCTGTGGAGCATCAATCCCGACAAGCTGCTGGTACCGGCGTCGACCGTGAAGCTGCTGACCACCGGCTACGCCCGCACTGTCCTCGGGGGTGATGCGCGCCGCTCGACCCGCGTGGTCGGTACCGGACGGCTGGAGGAAGCGACCGGTGAATGGGTCGGTCGCTGGGCCCTGGAACTGAATGGCGACCCGACGCTCGAGAGCCCCGATGGCCGCGGACCGCGGCTGCAGGACCTCGCCGACCAGCTGGCCCAGCAGGGAGTCCGCCAGCTGCGCGGTCCCCTGCAGGTGACCAGCCAGGACGGCACCGATGCCGACGCCCTTTTCCCCGACGCCTGGCGCGCCGGCAACTGGGGCAGCCTCTACACACCACTCGTCGGCGCGCTGACCCTGCACGAAAACGTCGTCTGGATCCACGTCCGGCCCGGGAAGAAGGTCGGCGCGCGCGCGGCGCTGGTGGAAACCGCGCCAGCGGGGATGGAAGCACTGGTCGATGTGCATGCGAGCACCACGAGCGGGCGCCGCTCACGTCTCCGGATCAAGCGGATGAAGGACGGTGGCTACCTGGTGACGGGCAGCGTGGGTGTCGGCGCTGGCGTGCGCCGTCTCATCACCGTCTCCTCCGATCCGAAGGCGGTACTCGCGGCCTCATGGGCCCGGGCGCTGCAGCAGGCGGGAATCGCATGGGACCGCACGCCTCCGATGATTGCCGTCGAGGATCCGCCGACCGACGTGCTGGCAGAGATCCAGAGCGCGACCTTCGATTCGGTTGCCTACGACATCAACCGCCGCAGCCTCAATCTCGGCGCGGAGCTGCTGCTCCGCTGGGCCGCCGGTCGGGAGCGCGGACCGGAGCTGCTCACCGAGCATGTGCAGCTGGTGGCCGGCGTCTCCGGCGGTGTGAAGCTGGTCGATGGCAGCGGGATGTCGCATGAAGATCGGGTCACACCGGCGACTTTCATCTACTACATGGCCCGGTTCCAGGATACGCCAGCCGGGCACAACTTCCCATCGCTACTGCCCGCCAACGGGGTTGGCACGCTCGCTCGCCTCGCCGGTGGATTGCCGGCCCAGGGTGTGGTACGGGCCAAGACCGGCACGCTCAATGGCGTCTCGACGCTGGTCGGCTACCTCGGCCGCAAGGACGGGCTCTTTCTCGTCTCGCTGATGTACAACGGGCCGCGCTCCAAGACTGCCAAGCGGAGCCAGTGGACCGCGTTCCGCCTCCTTGGTGCCGATGGTGCCTCGATCCCCATGGAGGGCCAGGAGGAGATGACCGACCCCGTCGGTGAGCTCGGCGGCGAGCCAGCGGCGGAATAGCCGGGCCGGATTTCCGTGGAATCACAGGCGTCCGCACCGATCGTGCGGGCGCCTTCATGCTTTGGGGGGAGCTCCAGCGAATTTACGCGTTCACAATCCGTTCATGCCGGCGCAGTACACTGCCGGCACCTGACCACTGGAGTCGCTCGAATGAACGCCGCACATCTGCACCTCATGCTCAACCACCTTCCCGTGCTCGGAGCGCCATTCGTGGCCCTGCTCCTGGCGTGGGGGCTGCTCCGCCAGCAGCGGGACCTCGTCAGGGCCGGGCTCGGCGCCGCCGTGATCGTCGCCGCTCTGACCTACCCGGTCTTCCTGACCGGTGAGCCGGCGGAGCACCTGGTGGAGGACTCGGCCTGGTTTGACGAACCCCGGGTGCACGAGCATGAGGAGCGGGCGGAAGCCGGCCTGATCGCCATCCTCATCACCGGGACGATAGCGGGGCTGGGGCTCTGGCAGAGCCGGGACGCCCGGGACGTCAACCGGCTGTTCAGCGGCGCAACGCTGGCCGGATTGGCCCTCAGCGCCGGACTGATCGGCTGGGCCGCCCTGGCGGGTGGCGAGATCCGTCATGACGAAGTGCGTGCGGACTCGGCGAGTGTGACCCCGAACGAGAGCCGTCCCGATGCTGACCACGACTGAGGATACGGCAACGATGAGAGTACTGCTGGTGGAAGACGAGGAACGACTCGCAGAGAACCTGGCGCGGGGCCTGCGCCAGGCCTCCCATGCGGTCGATGTCGCCCCACGACTGGCGGACGCCCGGCTGAAGCTCGAACTGGAGAGGTACGACGCCATCATCCTGGACGTGAACATGCCGGATGGCTCGGGATTCGGGCTGGCAGCGGAGATCCGCAAGCGCTCGATCCCGGTGCCGATCCTCATGCTGACCGCCCGCGACACCGTCGAGGACCGCGTCGCCGGCCTGGATAGCGGTGCGGACGACTATCTCGTCAAGCCGTTCGCGTTCGAGGAACTGCTGGCCCGGCTGCGCGCGCTGCAGCGCCGGGCGCCGGATACCAAACCACCGGTCCTTACCATCACCGACCTGGTCATCGATCCATCCACCCGCAAGGTGAACCGCGCCGGCTTCATGGTGGAGCTGACGACCACCGAATACTCGCTGCTGGAGTACCTTGCACGGCACAGCGGCGAGGTGTGTGGCCGTGCCGCGATCAGTGCCGCGGTCTGGGATGAGAACTACGACCCCTTCTCCAACATCATCGATGTCTATGTCTCCCGCCTGCGCCGCAAGATCGACATGCCGGGGCGCATCCCGCTGATTCACACCATCCGCGGCGCCGGTTATTCGCTCGATCCCGACAGAGGCGCCCGCCCCGGGTGACCCCGCTCG
The DNA here is from genome assembly GCA_031413355.1 of Gemmatimonadota bacterium. GTDB lineage: Bacteria > Gemmatimonadota > Gemmatimonadetes > Gemmatimonadales > GWC2-71-9 > JADJOM01. Next base: position 3,592 of record JANOFA010000007.1, read on the forward strand.
GGCTGCGGGTCCGCCTCGCGCTGGTGTTCACCGCCGGCTTCGCGCTCCTGCTGGGACTGGGCGCTCTGGCGGTCTACATCCATCTCTCCCGCAACTTTCGCCGCGACTTCGACCATGGGCCGCACGACGCCGCCCGCGGGGCACGGGCCCTCTGGCATACCGACCGGCCCGAATTCACCAGCGCCGAGGCCACGGCCGCTCATGTCGTCACCGAGTTGATGTTCGGCGACCGGACGCTGGTCGCCTACGACAGTTCCGGCCGATTCCTGGGCAGCAGTCGGCGGTTCCCACAGGAACCGTGGTTCAATGACGCGCCGGCGGCCGGGCGGATCAATGCCGTGCAAACGCTGCAGCTCACGGAGGGGCAGGCCCGCGTTATCCGGGTGCCGATCACCGCCGGAGTGGAGGTCGTGGTCGCGATGAGCGTCCTGCCGCTGGAGCGACAGCTGGCGGCCCTGAAGCGCAGCCTCGCAACCGTACTCCCCCTCGTGCTCGTGCTCGGGGCCTTCCTCGGAGCCTGGAGCGCGCGGATCGTGCTCCGGCCGATCATCGTCGTGGCGGGAACCGCCGAACGGATCGGACTGGAAGTGGCGGCCGGCGCGACGTCATTCGACCGGCTGCCCGACCACCAGGCGGATGACGAGATCACGACCCTGACCGGCGCCTTCAACCGGCTGGTCGACCGGCTGAGCATTGCCCTGGGCCGTGAACGGGCGATCGCGGAGCGTCAGCGCCAGTTCCTGGCCGATGTCGCCCACGAACTGCGAACCCCGGTGGCGATCCTGCGAAGCGAAGCCGAGGTGGCGCTCCGCGGACCGATGGAAGTGGCGCCGTATCAGCTGGCCCTGCAGCGGGTGGCGGGGGAATCCGCCGAGTTAGGCAACCTGGTGAGCGACCTGCTGCTCGTGGCGCGGGCCGACACCCACGCGCTCAAGCCCGCTCGGCTGAGTCTCTATCTCGACGACGTCGCCTCCCAGGTGCTGACCCGGGCGCGGGTGCTGCCCCAGATGGCGGGACGGGTGGTGCGCCTTGGCGAGTTCGAGGCCGCGCCTGCGGAGGGAGACCCGGTCCTGATCGAGCGAGCGCTGCTGGTCCTGGTGCACAATGCGCTGATGCACGCCCCGGGGGCGGCCATCGAGATCAGCACCGGGGTGGAAGCCCAGGGAGCGCAGCGCTGGGCGCGGGTGACGGTGCGCGATTTCGGGCCCGGCATCCCGGCGGCAGACCAGGCGCAGGTCTTCGCGCGTTTCTCCCGGCGCGATCCCGGGGCTGCCGGCGCCGGCCTCGGCCTTTCGATCGCCCGGTCGATCGCTGAGGCGCATGGCGGCACCCTTACACTGAAAGATGCGGCGCCGGGCGCCGCATTCACCTTCAGAATCCCGGCGTCCGACTGAACGCCTAGCGCCGCAGCAGGACGCCAGCGATCCCCGCAGCCACGATCAGGAGAGGATCAGGCACCTTCCGGAACCGGAGCGACACCACCAGGCAGACGAGGGCGATCACTGTCGTCGGCAAGTCACGCACCGACTGGCGACCCAGCACGACCACCGCGCCGGCGATCGCTCCAACGGCGCCCGCGGTGATTCCGGTGACGAGCGCCTTGAGCCAGGGCCGGTCGCCGTATCGCCGGAAGTAGGGCGCCGGGATCACGGTGAGCAGGAAACAGGGGAGAAAAGTCGCCGTCGCCGCGACCACGGCACCGGCCGGACCCGCGACCAGATAGCCGATGAAGCCGGTGGTGATGACAACCGGACCGGGAGTGATCAGCGCGACGGCGACCGCGTCGAGAAACTGCGCCTCCGTCAGCCACTGCCGCTCAGTCACGACGCCGCCATGCAGGAACGGCACGATGGCCAGACCACTGCCAAAGACAAACGTCCCCGCGAAACTGAAATAGCCGAGCAGCTGCAGCAGCAGCAGCGCACTCCCTGCCTCAACGAGTCGGCCCCGGGCCGGCAGCCCGCGTACCAGCAAGACGACTCCCCCCCCGGCGAGGATGAGCCAGACGATTTCCTGTCCGGTGACCGCCGTCGTTAC
>JANOFA010000008.1:0-11430 GCA_031413355.1 Gemmatimonadota bacterium
GACATGGGTGATGTATCGAGTTGATCGAAAAACTTATTATTTCTTTATCTATTATGCTTGAATTTGACAAAAAAACTTTGTGTTTATGCCTACGTTGCATTTTTAAATCCATTCCTTCACATAGATCACCATCCCGGGCGCCGGCGCCTTGACGGTGAATCCCTGCATCACGTCCTGCACCACCTGCAGCTGGTTGCGCTGCCGGCTGAGATCGGCCCCCACCTCCCGCATCTTGGCCTGGGCCTGCTCGGTCTTGGTGGTGTAATCCAGCCGTGCCTGGGCCAGCGCCCGCTCCGCTTTCTCAAGATCAATCTCGGCCTGGCGCCTCACGGTGGGCGCTTCGAATGCCGCCTGCTCCTTGGCGAGCCGCTTTTCCTCGAGCCCCAGCTCCATGCTGCGAATTTCTTCCCGGGCCTTGGAGAGGTTCAGGGTCGAGTCGAGGCTGGCCTGCTCGTAGACCGCTTCCGCCTTCTGCAGGGCCAGCGTCACCTCGGCGACCTTCGACGCGAGCGTCGACCGGTCCAGCTCCGCGACCACATCCCCTTCCTTTACCAGTGTGCCCTCGGGGACGATCGAGGAGATCTTCATCTGGTAGATCTCGGCCTCCTGCGCGCCGGCCGGCGCCGTGATCTGTACGACCTTGCGGCCCCGCAATTCGCCGGAGGTCGTGACGGTCACTTTGAACTCGCCCCGTTTCACCCGGGCAGTGACCGCGGTCCCGGCATCCTCCTTGTCCCTCGCGAAAAGCCACGCGCCCGGCAGCCCGATCAGCACGACACCGGCCACGATGAGGAATCTGCGCGACTTGAGGAAACCCATGGGCTCCCCTTCCTGAAGGAGAATTGACCTGGCCGCTGGAGCAGGACGCTCGACGGCCTAACAAAATCAATGTGCGACCCCGACCGAGCAACGGCAACTGCCCATAGTCGACGCAACCGGAAGCCCCTGCCGGGATTCCGTATCGGATTGGGACATGGTTCTGACTGGAGCCGGAGGGTTGGATGACCTGCCACCGACGCAGGTGAGATGCGGTGGAGGGCCGCACGGTTGCATGGGATGCCAGCCCCGGTCGCACTCCCGGCAGCAGAAGTCCCCACAATAGCGCGGAAAGGAGGCGCCGCCTAATTTCCCCCGGCACGGCAAAGGGTCGATCAGGCGTGGTGGCCGAGTGGTTTAAGGCAGCGGTCTTGAAAACCGCCGAACCCGAAAGGGTTCCGTGAGTTCGAATCTCACCCACGCCGTTACCGCGCAACGCGTTACGCCGCTCCCAGCTCCTCGCAGTCTCCTCGGCTGGGGATAGTTCTGGGAATACCGCCCTTCCAAGGGTCCGAGACCTCCGTCCCGCATGTAGGACCCAGGGATTGTCGGTCGCTGCTGCACGCTGACTGACAGCCTCCTACCGCTCGCCCGCGCTCCTGTCCAACACCCGGCGCTTTCCGGACCTTGTGACTATCCGCGTGACTGTGAACCCTCGCGAGGAGAATTGTGCCGCACGCCGTTCACGGCGAGTCTAGTATTTGCGCCCTTACCCTCGCTCTTGATCCGGCGTATTTTGTCACCCGGCGTGGGCTCAACGCATCCGAGTAGAGGAGCAGGAAATGGCAGACCCGGTCATGAAGCTTCGGAAGAAGACCCGGTTCATCGCTGAAGCAAGATATTTCGTTACTCCGGCTTTCTTCGATAATCGGGGGAAGTACATACAGACCATCCACCCTCAAATCAAAGATCGGCTCGGCCATTGGAGCTCGACCCCGACCAACATTCTATTCGGTGAGAGCGCGGAGCAGCCAGTAAACCAGTTCTTTCTCTCTCCTCAGCGCATCTCCGTTGCATTGGAAGATCCATCGAGCGTCGAGGACTTCGCGACCTTCGCAATGAAGTGTTTTGGCCTCGCGTATGATTCATTCGAAGGCACGGTCAAGAAGATCGACCGACTAGGGATCCGCTTTGTAGAAGTACTAGAGGCTCCGAAGAGCGAAGACTATGAGGCGACCCTGAAGCGCATACTCGAACGCTTTCACAAGATCCCTTTCGACCTACCGCTCACGTACAAAGACACGATGGCTCGCTTGATCCACGAGCACGGCAGCTTTTCGATTGGGCCTGCACGCAAGGGAGAAGCGTGGATCGAAACTCAGTTTGGCGCCCCGGAGGAAAACGTGCCGGACGTCGGGATCGCAGTCGACATCGACTCGACTCATCTCCACCTTGAAATGCGCAGTAAGCAAGATCTCCTCCAATGCTTTCGGAGCGTACTTGGACTGACGCGCTCCGTTGAGGAAGCGCTTGCTCGTGGTGCGGGCCTTCTCGATGGCTAACCCCAAAAAGGGCAGTCACCAGAGATCATCGCACCCACCGGAGGGCCTATCTCCTGGGCAGCAGTACGCAAGCCATCTAAGTGCGCTCGACAAATTGCATGGGAAAGGGCGGTCGGTATGGAGTGGCGAGACGCTCACCTTAAGCAAGGTTTCAGCTCGTGAACTTGGCAGGCGCGTAGAACAGCGGTCTGATGCAATCGACAATAAACCGGCTTCCCCTGCTGATCTCTCCTACGCGACCGGAGGAACGCCGGCGAGTGCGGTGCCAAAAGGCTCAAAAGACGATGACCCAGATGAGGAGTCCCAGAGGGCTCACAGCTCGCTGAAGGTGGCAATTGCAGACCACAAGGTTGAAACGATCAAATGGGTCGCTGGTATCGTGGTTGCGGGCTTTTTGACGATGGTGGCGCTCCTCTATGGGTTGAACCAGAGCTTCCGTGCCGAGGTCCAAACTTCCTTCAACCAGTTTCGGACTGAGATGGACCGGCGGCTCTCCGGAGTTGAGGCCAAGACTGAGACTCAGCAATCGAGAGTCGATTCCTTGATCGACAGCCTGCGCGGGCGCCGACAGAAGCGGAACTAGCTCACCAACGCGCCGGCGCGATCACCGGTACCCCGCCCCGCCCATAAGTGGCGAACGCCATCGCGACCGCGTCCGCCCGATCCGGCGAGCGACCGAGCCGGCTCCGGATCTCATCCTTCCCCTCGATCGCGATCATGCCAGTGCTCGTGACTTTCCAACGCATTGCGAGCAGCTCCGCCCACAGCTCGTCGTTCTGAAGCAGCGCGATCCGCCCCTCGGCGAGCAGCCCCCGCAAGTGCCAGAACGTTTCGGCCCGTTGATTCGCGAACTTATCCGGCCGCTCGGCGCGCCGGCCCCCGTTGAAGGCGACCACGCGATACTGTTGCTCGCGGAGCCGATCGATCACTCCGCCCCCGAGTCCCGGCTCGTCGATCACGAGCCGCCCCGCCATGTACGGCCCCCGGACGGCCGTCTGACTCCAGGTCGAGCCGTCCGACCGCGCCGGGCGCCAGGTTGGGACCAGGCCGTCGTAGCCCTCGGCGAGGGTGATCACCCGCCCGACCGTGGCCATTGTATCGGCCTTCTCCCACGTCACCAGGTCGCGGAGGATCCCGCCCTGGCGGAGCGCGACGCACGTCTTATCCGGACCGAACCGGGCAACGTCGACGCCGGCGACGTAGGCCTGGCCCCGCGCCGCCTCCTCCAGCTCCCCGCTCGACCATCGCTCCCGCGCCGCGTCGAGCCAGCGCCGCGCGATCAGGCCGTCGTCGGCGTCCGTCGGGAATTCGGCGTCGATGCGCGCCAGGTAGAGAGGGGAGCCTACCCCGTACTCTTGCGCGAAGCGGGCGATGCTCTCGCGCGTGACCGCGCCAGGGATGACGGTCCGCCCCTCGACGACGTTCGGGCACTCGTGCGCGGTGATCTTGAGCCGCTCCCAACCGGAGCCGTCGCGGCAGGCCGCGAAGTAGCGGCCGTCAGGACTCAGTGGATTCCCGTAGGCGAGGATCCGGTCATGATCGCCCACCGCGACCGAAAGAGCCGCTTCCCAGGCGTGGTCTTCGAGACCTTGCGCTTCGCCGAGCACGACCAAGACGCGCGGCGCGTGGTGGCCGGTCAGTTTCGAGCTGTCGGTCGACGTCATGGAGAGGATGCCGGCGTGTTCAGACTCCGGGATCCGGAGTGCGCGCGTGAAGAGCTCGCCGGGCAGGTCCGCCCGTCGCTGCCAGAGTCGGCGCACCTCACCCATGAAGATCTCGACCGCCTGGCGCTCTGTCGGCGCCTGCGCCAGGACAAGGCCCTGACCAGCGATCGACCAATAAAGCGCGAGCACGGCCGCCGTGTAGTCCTTCCCCACCCCATTCGCCGCCTGGACCACGACGAGGGGATGCTCCCGCACGGCCGCGAGGATATGCTCCTGGCGGCTCCAGAGCTTCGCCCCGAGCACTTCCACCGCGAACGCTTCCGGCCGGCCCCAATACGTCGCGAACGACGCGAGCGAACGGCCGCGCGCCCGGCGCGTGAGCAGCTCGCCGACGTCCTCGCCGAGCTTGCGGAGCGCGGATTCGGTGACGTTCACGAGGCCTTCAAGCGCTTGAGCTCCTGGACCTGGCGTCGGAGGGTCTCGACCTGCTTCGCCAGGTCCCGCCGCTCCAACGAGTGCCGGAGGGTGGTGAGGAGGCTGGAGACCTCGCGCGCCGTCCGCGCGTCGATCACGCCCATCGCGACGGCGCGCGTCGCCCACGCGGCCCAGCTCACGACGTCCGCGATCGACTCCGGTGGGCCAGCGGTCGGGAGCGCGCTCGCCTCGACCGTGACGATCGGCGAGCGCTTGTCGCTCGTGGCCCCACGATGCCGAAGCGTCGCCGCCTCGGCCTGGCGATCGGGATCATGCCACAGACAGAAGCCCGACGCGCCGATATTGGCCACCGCGCCGCACGCCGACCCGTCCGCTTTCGTCGCGTGGCATCGTGCCTCACCCACCGGACCCTCCCCATGTGAAGACGGCCACCCAGCCCTTGCCTGGATGACCGTCAGGTGCGCGTCGTGGTCAGGTGCTTCCAGGGCCGCCGCGCCTCTCTCAGCTCGCGCCGAGTCCGTCGTGGTGCTTGATCCGCTCGCGAAACCACCGGCCGAGTTCATTCGGCCGCGCGAACCCCGGCAGCCCCGCCGTCGGCTCCCGCGAGTTCGTGTAGTGTCGGTGTGCCTGAAGCATCCGACGATAGATCGCCTCCTCCTCCAGGACGCGCGCGAGCGCCGCGCGTGTCGTGGCCGCTGCGACGTCAAACGCCTCAACGACTTCGCGGGATCGCGCCTGAGCGGCGGGGAGGAGCAGCTCGACAAGCCGGCCCAAGGCGATCGCATGCTCTCGTTCGGCGAATTCACTCGCCGTCGGAAGCTCCCGCCGGGCGTCGGCCGCTTGCACGACCTCTGCCCGTAGCCGATCGGCCTCCGCTTCGTTCCCCATCGCGAGCGCGCGCGCGATCGCGCGGGGGTGCTCTTCGTGGATCCGTGTCCCACGCGCGAGGCGCACGCCGATACCGGCTTGCGTCTGCTCCCAGCCTGTGACCTTGAGCGCGGCGTCCGCGATCTCCTGCGTCACCTCGACCCCGAAGTGCTCGACCCACGAGGCGCTCATCGGGCCCCTCCCTCTCGCTTCAGCCTGAGCCACTCCGACTTGAGCGGGGCGGCCTCTCCGAGCTTCCCGGCCGCCTCCAGCTCCCCGATCCGTTGCCGGAGGTCCGCGAACGTGTCCACGAGCTCCGCCGCCGCCTGCTGCTTCGCCAGCTCCGCTCGTGCCATTTCCCCGTCGCGGATCCTGCGATTCAGCTCACTCAGGTCACCCATCCCGCTCCTCCTGGTCGGTAGCCAACGCCCCAACGGTAACATCGTTGCCTGACAGGATTCCTGACGCCTGCCGCCATTCTCGGAGTCGCTGACGATGCGTTCCCGCGCGGACGCCGATGCGGCCCGGTCGCTCTCCGCGAACGATCACCAGGCTCTCGATCACCGCGCGGAGGCCAGGGACGGCCCCCCACGCCGTACCGAGGCCGAGCTCGGACGCCAGCCGCGCGAGGACGTCCCTCTCGTCCGGCATGAGGCGGCGCTCCAGGTCGCGTTGGTCGCGCGCGTTCACGGCCGACGCTCCTCCGCCTCAACCCACGCGCGCACGTCGCCGGCGCGGAATTGGAGCTGTCCCGCCAGGCGTCGCGCCGGGAGCGGGCGACGGTCACTCGTCGCACACGCCTTCGCGCTGACGGCGCGGTAGACGAAGCTCCGGGTCCGTCCGAGCAGGCGAGCGAGCTCGACGACGGAGAGGCGCGCGTCGGCGGGGAGGGACCAGAGGCCAGCCGACGGCGCTTCGCCTGGCAGAACAACAGCCGGGCGCGCTGGCGAGGCATCTGTGAGCCGATCGAGCAACTCCAGGACGGCCGGCGCGGTGAGCAGCGTCCCCGCCGGCGCGTCCGCGAGCCAGCGTCGGAACTCCGTGAGGGACCGGGCAGGAGGGGTCGCTATACCCATCGCGTATTCCCCGCCTGCGTAAGTGCAGCTACGACAACGCTTGCGGGAAGCCAGAGAACTGAAGGACCGCCACGAGCCACCGTAGTCCACACGCGCCTACTGCGACCTACCCCTCCAGCGGGGGTAGGCGACCAGGCGGGGCGGGGGGACCGAGACAGGGGTGAGCTCACGACTCACCCCTCGGGTCGACGCCATTCGCGCGAAGCACATCGCGCCAGCCGGTGATCTCACCGATCCGCACCGGGGCGGCGTCAGCCGTCGCTCGGGATGCCGGCGGTTGTCCCTCCTCGCCGACTCGCGCATGTGCGCCTCCCGCCTCTGAAGTTGGATGTTCTTCCGAACTCTTTCCGAGGTTGGAAACCTCCGGGGCGCCCCACGGGGCGCCGATTGAGGCCGAATCGGCGCCTGGCGGTACGCCTAGAGAGGCGCCCGCACCGGACGACCGGGCGCCGGTCTGGGCGCCGGTCTGCTGCGGACTGGCGCCTGACGGGGCGCCGTTGAGCGAGCGTGAGGCTGAGGTAACCGGCGGACGGTGGGGCGCCGATTGAACGCCCTTGGCTGCTTCGACGATCGCCGCCAGTCGCACGGCGCACGCTTCGACCTCCAGGTCGTCAGGCTTCGTCGCGGAGGGACGGACCGCTTCTGGGAGGATGGCCCACCAGCTCGCGGTCCGACGACCCGGTGAGAGGGCGCTGACGAGTAGACCGCAGGTCACCAGCCGGCGCCGCGCCTTCTCGATACCGTCTGGACTCCACCCCAACCGTCGCGCGAGCGGGCCGGCACCCATGTAGCAACCTTCGGGTCCGTTCCAAAGACCGAGTATCTCCAGCCAGACCAACTTCTCCCCGTCTGTGAGCGCTCGGCACGCCTTGATCACCCTGGCGCAGTGCCAGGGCGGCTTCACGTCCGGCCGGAAATCCGGGGAGCGCGTCACGCGGCGGGATGCTCAGGGGGAGAGGGTGGCGGGGGCCGAAACCGGCTCAGCAATGAGTCGACGGCGAGTTCGCGAATCAGGTCCGCGCTACGCAGGCCTCGCTCACGCGCCGTCGCGTCCAAGAGCCGCGCCTCGCCGAGCGTGAGCGTCACGCGCAAGTGAATCAGGGGCCGCCTGCCAGAGCTAAGCATCCGCGCCGCCCGCCCGGCGCAGTCCGCGTGACGCGCGATCCAGCACGGCCGGCAGCACGATCGCCCGGAGTAGGTCCGAGGTGGTCGACTGCTCCAGGGCAGCCGCCAGCTCGATCTGTTTCTTCTCCGCCGCTGTAACCCGAATGCTGACCGTCGAGGGTTTGCGGTTCGGGGGGATCGGGGAACTCATGCCTGCCTCCTCACACGATAAACGCGTGCCTCCTCCCGCGCCGACTTGCGAAAACAATGTCGGAGGTCTTAGATTTACGATCAAGGTCTCATTTTCAAGATGATAGCACGGAAGGGAGAAGCCACCGCATGACGGTCGCTGAGCGGCTCAAGTTCGCGCTCCGCAAACAGGAGCGGACGATCGATTCGCTCCTGCAAGGTGTGAAGAAGGCGAAGGTCCGGGGGGCGAGTCGGGCGCGGGTCTATGCCTACCTGGCGGGCGCCGAACCCACCCCCACGTTCCTCCGTGCCGCTGCCCGCGAACTCGGCGTCCGGGAGGCCTGGCTCTTCACGGGGGAAGGACAGATGACGGAGCCGGAGCAAGGGCTCCGGGCGTCCCAGGAGCTCGCCGTGATGGAGGGGCTGACGGCGAGGGGCCGCCGATGGCAAGAGGCCACCGGCGCGATCCTGGAGGCCGTGCCAGCGCTTGAGCGGGCGTCCCCGGTCGTCCGGACGATGTTCGCCGAAGCGGTCTTTCGGTCGGTTGGAGGCTCACGCGGGGGCTGGGCAACGAAGGCGGAGCTCGGCGAACGCGCGACGGCAGTATGGAGCCGGCTCCTGGATCCGCTGACGCAGCCTGGCTTCGACCCCACCCTCGACCCGCGCCGGTCACGAGGCTTCGACGCCGACCGCTTTACCGACTACGCGGTCGCGATGCTCCATGCACTCACGCTCGCGATGCGGACCCGTCCCTAACCGAGGAGGAGAGAATGCCGAAACCGAAGCCTCCGAGGATCCCCGCCGGCGCCCACTGCCAGGCGTGCGGCGCGACGCTCACCCGGCCGACGTGCCCGAAGTGCGGCGCGGTCCTGGTGATCACCGATGGCCCGCGCGCCGACGCCCTGACGATCACACCCGACCCCGCCGGCGCTCCGAACTCGCGGACGCCCGGCTCACGCACGAGGAGATAGCTATGGCCCGATCAAAACGCGCCCCTGGTCACCTGGAAAAGCGCGGCGACGCCTTCCGCGTAACGCTCTGCGTCGGTGGGAAGTATCATCGCTTCACGGTGCGGACCACCGTCCGCCACGATGCCGAGGACTTCGCGAAGGCGAAGTATGAAGAGCTGGAGCGCGAATTTGAGCGATCACGCGCCGGCCTGCCGGTCGCCGGCCACTACTCCGAGCTCGCGACGTCGTACTGCGAAGTCGAGCTTCCCGCGCTGGCGCCAGGGTGTCAGCGCGCCTACAAGGACAGCTTCAAGCCTGTCGACCACTATTTCATCGAGATTCTGGGAAACCCCCGTATCACCACGATCGGCAAGGCCCACATCAAGGGCTACCTCCATTGGCGCGCCGTGCATCGGTGGGCCGAAAAGCCCGTCGTCAGCCCTGTCGCCCCTCGGACGGTGAATAAGGACCGACGCCTCCTCCATCGGCTCTTCAGCTTCGCGCAAGAGATGGAGCTCACGGAGGCGAACCCTGTTTCGCTGACGCGGGCCATCAAAGTCGACGACTACAGACCTGAGCTCCTCACCCCGGAGCAGTATGGGACACTGATTGGCGCGTGTGAGGATCCGATGCTCCGCATGTTCGTGATCTTCCTCGGAGAAACCGGCGCGCGCTGCGAGAGCGAGGCACTCTGGACGAAATGGGAGGATGTGGACTTGAAGGGCGGATTCGTCGCGATTGTGAGCGGCCGTGAGGGCCACCGCACAAAGTCCGGCAAAACCCGCCTCGTGCCGATGACCGCGAAGCTCCGCGCGGCACTCAAGGACCACTTCGCGGCGTTCCGCTTCAAGCGTGAAGAGCCGAGTGAGTGGCTTTTCCACCACTTGACCACTCGCTGCCACTTCCAGGCTGGGCAACGGATCGGCTCGCTCCGCCACGCGTTCAGAGCGGCCGCCAAGCGCGCGAAGCTCCCCGCTCGGCTCCGCCAGCATGATCTCCGACACAACCGCGTGACCTGGTGGCTCGCGCAGGGTCACAGCGCCGCACTGGTCCAAGAGGCGATGGGCCATAGCTCGATGGCCGTCACGGAGAAGTACAAGCACTTGGTCCCTGAGCACCTCAAGGCGCTGGTCGCGGAGGCCCCTGCTCTGGCACGAGCTCAGGCGTAGATCAATCGAGCGGATAGATGCGGGTCGGCCCCGGTGGCAATGCCGCCGGGGCCGTTTGCTTGGGCATACCCTTGGGGATAGACCCCCGACAATTGAATGGAAAGCATGCAAACGGCCGCAAAGCCGGTGAGGGGCCAAGCTCGACGGTGCAACGACTTACGAATGGGAGCGACCAGACGCGAAGGCCGGGACTGATCTTGAAAACCGCCGAACCCGAAAGGGTTCCGTGAGTTCGAATCTCACCCACGCCGCTCGCAGGTTGGCATCAACTCACTGCTTGACGGAAGTGGGGAGCGACGGTAGGTTGAGTTCACAATTGAAGCGCTCGTGGTCATTTGCCGCCTATTGCAGCCACGTTAAATAAATGCTAAAACGCGCGCCCGGCGGCCCGTTCGTGGGGCTTTTTTCATTTCCAGGAGGTCCGCCGATGCATCGTCTTCCCTGCTCCATTTCCGCCGACGTGTGCCCATGAGCCGCCGCGATCAGGAACCGGCCACCCGCGCGGTCCGCGCCGGTGTCGCCACCGACCGGCAGCACGGTGCCGTGATCCCGCCGATCTACCTCTCCTCGACCTACTCCTTTGCCGGGTTCAAGGAGAAGCGGCACTACGACTACAGCCGCACCGCCAATCCCACCCGGGACACCCTGGGCGAGGCACTCTCGGCGCTGGAGGAAGGCGCGGGCGCGGTGGTGACCTCCACCGGCCTCTCCGCTGTGCTGCTGGTGCTCCACCTGCTCAAACCTGCCGACCGCCTGGTGGCGCCGCACGACTGTTACGGTGGCACCCGCCGGCTGCTGGATACCCTTGCCGGCCGCGGGCACTTCACCGTCGAGTACATCAACCAGAGCGAGGCAGCCGAACTCAGCGCTGCCCTCGCCCGACCGGCGCGGATGCTCTGGGTCGAGACCCCCAGCAACCCCCTGCTCCGGATCACCGACCTCGCCCTCGCGGTGTCGCTGTCACGCCAGGCCGGCGCGCTCCTCGTGGTGGACAACACTTTTCTCTCGCCGGTCCTCCAGCGACCGCTCACGCTGGGCGCCGACCTCGTGGTGCACTCCACGACCAAGTACCTCAACGGCCATAGCGACGTGGTGGGGGGAGCAGTCATTGCGCGGGAGCAGGCGCTGGCCGAGGAACTCGCGGCACTCGCCAATGTCCTGGGGGTGACCGGGTCGCCGTTCGATGCCTACCTCACGCTGCGCGGCATCCGGACGCTGCATTCGCGGATGCGTTCGCATCTCGAAAACGCCGCTGCAGTTGCCAACCTGCTTGCCAGTCATCCCGCTGTCTCCGCAGTGCACTACCCCGGTCTGCCCGATCACCCGGGTCACGCCCTCGCGGCCCGGCAGCAGGATGGCTTCGGGGCGATGGTGAGCTTCGAGCTGGAGGGGGGAGAGGCCACGATTCCGGCCTTCCTCGACGGCCTGAACTGCTTCACGCTGGCGGAGTCGCTCGGCGGGGTGGAGTCGCTGGTCGCCCATCCGGTGACGATGACTCATGCGTCGATGACGCCGGAGCAGCAGGCGGCGGCCGGGATCACCGACGGGCTGCTCCGCCTTTCGGTCGGCATCGAGGCCACCGAAGACCTCATCGACGATTTATCGCTCGCACTCGACCGCGCGCTTGCGTCGCTGCCTGCCGCGGTTGGCATCTGACC
>JANOFA010000009.1:0-5500 GCA_031413355.1 Gemmatimonadota bacterium
GCGCATGTTCGCGCACCGCCCGGCGCTCGCGAAGGGCATGATGCAGTTCGCGGGAGCGCTGAAGGCGAATCGCTCGCTTGGCGACCGGCTCGTCGACCGTCACACTGCGCCACCTGCTCACCCACTCGAGCGGGCTGCCCGCCTGGCGAGCACTCTACCAGGAGAGCACCACCCGCAGCGACGCCTTCGCCATCGCCGACTCGACCCGACTCGACACGCTGCCCGGCACCCGATTCGTCTACTCCGATCTCGGGGCCATCCTGCTGACCCAGATTGTCGAGCAGCGCTTTGGGGAGCGACTCGACTCCCTGCTGCATCGACGTCTCTTCGCGCCACTCGGGATGAGCGACACCCGCTACTTGCCACCGGTTGAGTGGCGGCCGCGGATCGCCCCGACCGAAGACGATCCATGGCGCGGCCACATCTTGCGCGGCGAAGTACACGACGAAAACGCCGCCCGGCTGGACGGCGTATCGGGACACGCGGGGCTGTTCAGCAGTGCCCGTGACCTGGTTCGGTTTGCCGACTGGTTCCTTGCTGCGCGAGGTGGGGAACGGGGAACCGGGAACCGGGAACGGGAACGACGTTCACACGAGAAGGTCGGTGATTGTCCGGCCACCATCGCTCTGGGCACGTCCCGTTCCCCGTTCCCCGTTCCCGGTTCGCTGGTCCTCCAGTTCACAACCAGGCAGGACCTCCCTCCAGGCTCCAGCCGCGCCCTGGGCTGGGACACCCCATCGGGCCAGAGTAGCGCTGGCAACCGCATGTCCCTCAAGAGCTTCGGACATACCGGTTTTACCGGGACCTCGATCTGGATCGACCCGTCGCGCTGCCTCGCCATCGTGCTCCTCAGCAATCGGGTCCACCCCACCCGGACCAACGTTCGTTGGGCTCCGGTGCGGGCGCTGATGGCAAATGCCGTGGTTGCGGCACTGCCCGATTCGACCACCTCGCCCTGACATCATGGCAGGCGTCCGCAGGCGGTCCGGCAGGCTCCAATTGACAGCGCTGCCCCTCCCTTCCTAGCTTCATATAACGATTTTGACGGCTAGAAGCGCCACCCCGAAGGGTCCGGCGCGTCCTACGAAGGGAGCAGCACCAATGGAGAGCACCGAACAGCAGGTCACCACCCCGGGATTTGCGCTGATTCTCACCGAGCGCGCGGTGGAGGAAGTTCGCAAGTTCATCGCAGCGGAAGCCGTTCCGGTGGAGACGGCTGGCCTGCGTGTCAGCGTGATGCCCGGCGGCTGCTCCGGCTTCAAGTACAGCCTCAACATCGAAGAGCATTCGCTCGAGGACGATGTCGTGATGGAGATCAACAGCGTCCGCGTTTTCGTCGATGGCTTCAGCATGCAATACCTGAATGGCGTGACGGTCGACTACACCACGTCCATGCAGGGATCGGGGTTCACCTTCACCAACCCCACCGCCACTGGTGGGTGCGGCTGCGGGACGTCCTTCAGCGCGTAGTCCGGACCCCGGTACCATTCGGCACGTATTCCCCACAGGGGTCGACCGCAGGTCGGCCCCTGTGTTTTTTGAGGGAGTGTAGCCGGAGGTTGTTCGAATCCCGTTCCCTCGTCCCGGTCGCCCCGGCCTGGCTGCCCGCGACTTTTCGACTCCTCGACCATTTCGCCGGACACCGCCCCTGTCCCCACTCGATCTCGCCGTCATCGCCGCCTACTTCGCGCTGACGCTCGGCCTTGGCCTCTGGGTCTCCCGCCGCCAGCGGACGGCGGGTGACTATTTCCTCGGCGCCCGGGATCTCCCCGCCTGGGCGATTCTCCTGTCGATCGTCGCCACCGAGACCTCGGCGCTCACCGTCATCTCGGTTCCCGCGATCGCCGCGCGCGGCGACCTCAGCTTTCTCCAGCTGCCGCTCGGGTACCTCATCGGGCGTATCGCCGTCTCCATCTGGCTGCTGCCCGGCTATTTCCGCGGCGAGCAGGAAACGGCCTACGTCCGGCTGGAACGGCGGTTCGGACCGACTACCCGGCGCGCGGCGTCGGTGCTGTTCATGGTGACCCGGGCGCTGGGCGACGGGGTCCGGGTGTACGCCAGCGCCATTCCACTGACGGTGCTCACCGGCTGGAGCATCCCGGCCTCGATTCTCGTCATGAGCGCCATCACCCTGGTGTATACTTGGCACGGAGGGCTGAAGGCGGTGGTGTGGGTCGATGTGGTGCAGCTCGTGGTCTATCTCGCCGGCGGCATCGCCGCGCTCATGATCGCCATCGAGCTCGCCGGTGGCGCGGAGCACGTCTTCGCCGCCGCTGCCGCCGCGAACAAACTGCGTGTCATCGTGCCGGGCATCGACTTCACCGCCACCTACACCCTGCTCGGCGGCCTCATCGGTGGCGGCATGCTGACGGCCGCCTCGCACGGCACCGATCAGCTGATCGTCCAGCGGCTGCTGGCCAGCAGCGGCCTGCGGGATGCACGGCTCGCGCTGGTGGGTTCCGGAATCGTCGTGCTGCTGCAGTTTGTGCTGTTCCTGCTCATCGGAACGGCGATCTGGGCCGCGGGGATGGCGCCCGATGCGCTGCCGGCCGACCAGATCTTTTCCCGCTTCGTAATCGAGCATCTGCCGACCGGGCTGGCCGGCCTCGTGGTCGCGGCAATTCTCGCCGCGGCCATGAGCACACAAAGCTCCGCCATCAATGCCCTCGCCTCCTCCGTGACCCACGACCTCTACGCCACCTGGACCGGCCGCACCGACCCGATACACCTGCTGCGGATCGGCCGCCTCTGGACCGTCGCGTGGGGAGTGCTCATCACTGTCGCCGCGCTGATCTTTGACCGCATCGCCGGCGGCGGCCAGACGCCGGTGGTCGTCTTCGCGCTCTCGATCGCGTCGATCACCTACGGCGGAATGCTGGGCGCCTATCTGCTCGCCGCCGGTCCATCGTGGATCCAGGCGCGCCATGTCCTCGTCGCCGTCGCTGTCGCCCTGGTCCTGATGCTCGTGGTGTTCTTCGCGAAAGGACTGGCGCTCAGGCCCAGCTTCGCCTGGCTCGCACCGGTCGGCCGCCTGGCCTGGCCGTGGTATGTTCCCCTCGGCACGAGCATCACGCTGATGACCGGTCTCGGATTCGCCGCCGCCACACGGAAGGAGTCGAATCCCGCATGAGCGAACTGATTGTGGGCGTCGATGCAGGCGGGAGCAAGACCGTGGTGATGGTGTCCCGGGATGGCGTGGAGGCGGGACGCGCCACGGGCAGCGGTGCCAAGATGCGCGCGGGCAAGGGCATCGGATGTGCCACGACGATCGCGGAAGTGACCCGGCGGGCCCTCGCCGCGGCGGGAACGCTGCGGGCGAATGTGCTCGTCGCCGGTGTAGCCGGTGCCGGGCGCGAACTCGAACGGGAGGAGTTGCGCCAGGCGCTCCGGGGCGAAGGGCTGGCCGAACGCATCATCGTCACCGGCGATACCGAGATCGCGCTGGCCGCCGCATTCGAGGAGCGCCCCGGCATCGTGGTCACGGCAGGTACCGGCAGCATCGCGGTGGCGCGCGATGCCTACGGCCGGCTGCATCGTGCCGGCGGCTACGGCTGGCAGATGGGCGATGAGGGCAGTGGCTATGCGATCGGCCGTTCGGCGCTGGGGGCGGTGGGCCGCGCGGCGGATGGCCGCAGTCCACGGACCGAACTGACCGCCCTCCTGCTGACGACGACCCGCAGCGAGAATCTCGATTCCCTCGTGCGATGGGCCGCCGCCGCCACCGTGCCGGAAGTCGCGGCCCTCGCGCCGAGCGTGTTCACCGCCGCCGTCGCCGGAGACACGATCGCCGCCGGCATCATGGACTATGCGGCGCGCGAACTCTCCGGCCTGGTGCTGAAACTGCTGCCGCATTTCGGCGTGGATGAACGATCTGCCGTCGATGTGGCCACCAACGGCGGGCTGCTCTTCCACGACAGTCCGATTCATCGAATGCTCCGTACCAAGCTCGCCGAGGAGCCCCGCATCCGCCTGCGCGAAACGCCGCTGGATGCGGCCTCGGGTGCCATCCACATCGCCTCTCGGCCCATGAAATGACACAGGGGCACCCTCCCCGGGGTGCCCCTGCCAGTCGTCATCTCCAACGCCATCACGCTTTCGAGTTCCGAATCATCGAACGCTGAGCTCCCGGCGTTCCCGCGTTCCCGTTCGCCCAACCTCCCGTCCAACTGTTCCCCGGCTCAGCCGCACCCCGGAAACTGGTTGAATACCAGATAGTGCAGCACCAACCCTGCCGCGATCACACCCAGCAGCTCAAGCCACAGCAGCTTGAAGGGCCGGGGACCGGCGGGGTTCCGCAGCCGGCTGTGGAACGCACCATACAGGAAGTAGAGGGCCAACCCCGCCAACAGCCACCAGGCAAATCGCCGCCAGGTGACGCAGGGCAGCTGCACCATCAGGTAGGTGCATGCCACGACCGAAATGAGCGGGGTGATGGGCACCCACGGCACCCGAAACGGCCGCACCCGCTCGGGCTCCCTGTACCGCAGCACGATCACACCCAGCGACACCAGCACAAAGGCGAACAGGGTGCCGATGTTGGTGAGGTCCACCACTTCGGCGATGTTGGCGGTGGCCGCGAAGGTGCCGACGAAGAGACCGGTGAGAATGGTCCCGATGTAGGGCGTCTTGTACTTCGGGTGCAGCTTCGAAAAGAACTTGGGCAGCAGCCCGTCGCGCGACATCGACATGAAGATGCGTGGCTGACCGAGCTGGAACACCAGCAGCACGCTGAACATCGCGATCACGGCACCGAGCGCGATAATGAAGCGCGAGGTGTGGAGCAGCCACGGCGGGCCCGCCGAGTATTCCAGCGCGGTCAGCATCGGCTCGGCGGTGCCGAGCACTTTCCATGGAGCGATGCCGGTCATCACCGCCGACAGGGCGATATAGAGGACGGTGCAGATCACCAGACTCATGATGATACCGAACGGCATGTCCTTCTTGGGATCCTTGGCTTCCTCTGCCGCGGTCGAAACCGCATCAAATCCGATATAGCTGAAGAAAATGATTGCCGCACCAGCGCTGACCCCCTTGAAGCCGTTGGGCATGAAGCCGCCGGTTTCCGGGTTGGTCCAGTTGCCGGGCTTGATAAGGAAGGCCCCGATGGCGATGAAGAACAGGATCAGGCCGACCTTGAGCAGAACCATCATGTTGTTGGCGTCGGCCGACTCCTTGATGCCGATGACCAGCACCACGGTCACCAGCGCCACCGCGAGGAACGCCGGCAAGTTGACGATCAGCGGGAGGCCGAACAGATGCGGTGCGGTGACCAGGGCAGAGGCGAGATACTGGGTGCCGGCTTCGGTCGCCCCGCCGGCAATGGCCGCCGCCGCGTCGCTGGCAGAACGGAAGTCGGTGGCCAGCCATGAGGGGAGATGCAATCCGAAGTACTTCATCAATTCCCGAAAGTGGCCCGACCAGCCGATCGCGACACCGATATTGCCGACCGCATACTCCAAGATCAGATCCCACCCGATGATCCAGGCGATGAACTCGCCCA
>JANOFA010000010.1:0-1675 GCA_031413355.1 Gemmatimonadota bacterium
CTGGCCCCGCACCCTCACGGAGGTGATCGCATTCAATGAGCGGGAGCGCGCCACCGTCATGCCCTATTTCGGGCAGGAGACCTTTCTCGAGGCCGAAGCGCGGGGACCGCTCACCTCGCCGGTGTATCGCCGGGCGCTGGCGAAATGCCGCCGGCTCTCGCGGACTGAAGGGATCGATGCTGTCCTCATGAAGCACCGCCTCGACGCGCTGATCGCGCCCACCGGCAATCCTCCGTGGCCCATCGACGTCATCAATGGAGATCACTTCACCGGCTCGGTCACCACGCCAGCGGCTGTCGCCGGCTATCCGCACATCACCGTGCCGATGGGCTTTGATCATGGACTGCCGGTGGGACTGTCGCTGTTTGGGGCGGCCTGGACCGACGGGAAGCTGCTCCGCTATGCTTTTGCCTACGAGCAGGCCACTCGGCACCGTCGCCCACCGCAGTTCCTGGCGACCGCAGAACTGGGCGATGGCATGGCCGGGCGCCGGTTGGCTGTGCCCGAGTGACCGACGCCTCGCGCCTCGCGCCTGCTATCCTCTGCGCCTTCCTGCTGGGAGCAGTGACTACGGCCGCCGCGGCGCAGTCCCCAGGCGACAGCACCGCGACGGATACGACCAGCCGCTACCGCAACCGACTGCTCGTCTTCCCCTTCGTCTCCTATTCACCGCAGACCAAGCTGCTGTTCGGCGCGGGCGGCAGGTACCAGTTCAAGTGGCCCAAGGCTCAGGCGGACAGCGGAACACGCCCCTCCCAGCTGACGGGAGGTGGCGCGTACACCACCAAGGGGCAGTGGGGCGCCTCGGTCGGTGCAAGCCTGTACCTGCCGCAGAATCGCTGGTGGATCGCCGGGGGAATCGGCGCCGGTTTCTTTCCGGCGACCTACTACGGTGTGGGCCCCCGCACCGAGCTGACGGACGGCATCCTCCTCGAACAGCACTTCCTCGCGGCCGACGTCCGGATCCTCAGGCGCCTGCGCGGCGATTTCTCTGCGGGGGTGCACTACCGGGGCGCGTCGTACACCGGGGTGAAGTGGGAGGACACCACCCGGATACCACCCGGGCTCGCCGGAGGCACCGGCGGGCAACTCTCCGGGGCGGGGGTGGTAGCGCAGGTCGACAGCCGCAATTCCACCACCACGCCGACGCGCGGTCATTATCTGCTGGTGGACCTGCTCCGATACGGCTCGTGGCTTGGCAGCGACTTCTCCTACACTTCGGCGGCGGTTGATGCACGCGTCTACCTGCCAGTTCGCCACGCAAAGGATGTGGTTGCGCTGGCGCTCTACGGGCAATGGAATGGCGCCGCCGTGCCAATCCAGGCGATGGCGATGCTCGGCGGGGTCACCACCCAGGAGCTGATGCGTGGCGTGTACCTCGGCCGGTTCCGCGATCAGCACCAGCTGGTGGCGCAGGCGGACTACCGCGGCCACCTGAAGGGCCGGTTCGGCTATGTCCTCTACGGCTCAGCGGGCAATGTCTACGGCAGTGCGGGGAGTACGCTGCTCGACGCCATGAAGTTCACCTACGGGGCAGGGCTCCGCTTCGACATCAATCCGTCCGACCCGCTCAACCTCCGGGTCGACTACACCTTCACCAGCTTCGGCAGGGGGGGACTGAGCCTGGGAGCGGCGGAGGCGTTCTAGTATTCGGCCGCCGCATCCCGTAGAACCC
>JANOFA010000011.1:0-1549 GCA_031413355.1 Gemmatimonadota bacterium
TGGCTGAGGCGGTGCGGCACGTCCAGTTCCTTGGCAAAGGTCGCAATCTTGCCAAGGATCGGGAGATACTGGTTGCTGACCTCGATCGGCGGGGCGACGATCAGGAAAAAGTGATGCACCGGGCGGTGATCCAGCCCCGCCCAGGGGACCCCGGCGGGCAGATGACCATAGGCCAGCCGGACCCGGTTGACCAGCAGCGAACGACCATGAGGGATCGCGATGCCGCGCCCCACACCGGTCGAGCCGAGCTCTTCGCGCCGCTGCAGCACTTTGAGCAGGCCGGCGAAGGCACGCTGGTCGAGGCCAAGCCGGCTGACCAGTTCCGGAAGCACGGCCTCGGCGCTGGCGGCCTGCAGTGGCAGGGCGATGGCCTGGGGCTCGAAGAAATCGCGGAGTTGCATTGGGGCGGTAGCTTATCCGGGGCCGCGCACCGTGTCAAAGGGGACGCCTTCCCCCTTTCGCGCTCCGGCATTCGTGGTAGTTTGGTCAGTGAGGCTGGTTGGCCGCCCGCCTCACCCTCCGGAGAGGCACCAGACATGAAGACCGCATTGCTCACCTGGCTTGCCGGCACCGGCAGCTGGGCCTGGCACACCGCGCTCACCCTGTTTCTCCTCGTGAACGCTACCGCCATCGTTGCTTTGCTGGTCACCCGTAATCGGTCACTGGTGGATCGATGGACGCCCCGCTGGCTGGCGGCTAATCTCGCGCTGCTCGGCTTCGGGTTCGGGGCGCCGCTGCTCTCCTCCGCTCTGCGATTGGTGGTCTCGGCCCTCCCTGACCTGGGCGTGGCGGCCACGGTTGTTCCCAAGTAGCGCCGCATCCGGTGGCCTGACGTCCGGGTATGCTGCGACTTCCCACCCCGGTGCCCTTGGCCGGGCCCCCTCCGATCCCGTAACTTAGGGCATGGCTGACCGTCGCCTTCCCTACTCCCGATCCACTCCACCCGCGCTGATCCTCGCCCCGATGGCGGGGGTGTCCGAGCCGCCCTTCCGGCAGATCTGCCGGCGGTTCGGCGCCGATGTGCTGTTGTCGGAATTTCTCTCCTCCGAGGCGATCCGGCGCGGCATTCGTCGGACGCTGCAGGATTGCGAGTTCGAGGAGATCGAGCGGCCGCTGGGCATCCAGATCTACGGGGCGGACCCCTCCGCCATGGCCGAGGCGGCGGCGGTCATCACCGAGCATTACCGTCCCGAGTTCATCGACATCAACTTTGGCTGTCCGGTCAAGAAGGTGGTCCAGCGGAACGGCGGCTCGGGCTGCCTCCGGGACATGGGGCTGGTGCAGCAGATCATCCGCGCGGTGGTGGCGGCCACGCCGTTACCCGTAACGGTGAAGACAAGAAGCGGATGGAATGACGACACCCGGGATCCGGTCGGCATCGCGCTGCGGATGCAGGACGCCGGCGCAACGGCCTTCACCCTGCATGCCCGCACCCGGACTCAGATGTTCACCGGCAAGGCCAGCTGGGACGAGATCGCTCGGGTGGTGGACGCGCTGGAGATTCCGGTGATCGGCAACGGCGACGTCCAGGCGCCGGAGGATGTGGTGC
>JANOFA010000012.1:0-1512 GCA_031413355.1 Gemmatimonadota bacterium
GCGACCGCCGTCGCCAGCACCCCGAGAGCGGCGTACTCGGTGACCATCACCCGGACGACCTGGCGCCGGGTGGCGCCGAGGGTCTTGAGCAGTGCCGCCTCCCGCACCCGCTGGAACCGGCTGGTCGCCAGCGCACCCACCAGGACAATCGTCCCCGTCGCCAGGCTGAAGAGGGCCATGAAGCGGATGGCCAGTACCACGCTGCCGACAACTTTCTCGATGGTCTGCTGTACCGCCGAGAGGTCCACCGAGGTGACGTTCGGGTAGCGCTCCACGATGGTTCGCTGCAGTGTGCCGAGCACTGCTGCGCTGTCCACCCGTGTCAGCACTACAAAGCTCTGCGGCGCGTCGTTGAGCGGGCCATCGGGGAAGACGACGTAGAAGTTGGGTTCGAAGCGGGCCCAGTTCACCTCACGCAGGCTGGTGACGACGGTGGTGACGCCCACACCCTGAATGTCCCAGACGATGGTGTCGCGCACAGTGACGTCGAGGTTGCCGGCGATCTCGACCTCGAGTGAGATGGGGACCGGCTCATTTGACGGCAGGGACGGAGCCATTGCTCCGCCTCTACCCGTCCACCAGTCGCCCACGACCAGCTTCTCCGAGGCGACGACGGTGTCACGGTAGGTCGAGCGGAACTCACGCCGCACCGCCCATGCATCGCGCCGCCCTCGCCCACCCTGCTCCCGCGCTGCGCTGTCGGCCTGCTGCAGGATGGTGTCGGCGAGGATGGCGCTGGCCAGCCGTCCGTTGATCGAGCGGATGCGCATCGGGACGATCGGTACCGCGCCGGTGGCGACGAGGCCGGCGTCGCGGATCAGCTGCTGCACCCCTTCGTTCTGGTCCGGCTGAATATCGAAGAAGACCAGGTTCGGCCGGCCAAGCCCGCCGTCGAGCGAAAGCTGCCGCAGCAGGTTGTGCTGCATCACCGCCAGCGCGCCCAGCAGGAAGGCGCCGAATCCGAGTGCCAGGACGACGGCCACCGTCTGGTTGGCCGGGCGGTAGAGGTTGGCGAGCCCCTG
Source organism: Gemmatimonadota bacterium (assembly GCA_031413355.1). Classification (GTDB taxonomy): domain Bacteria; phylum Gemmatimonadota; class Gemmatimonadetes; order Gemmatimonadales; family GWC2-71-9; genus JADJOM01. The sequence continues at coordinate 1,023 of JANOFA010000012.1, forward strand.
ACGGTAGACGTACTCCAGATGATGCGGGAACCAGCGGCGCAGGCCACGAATGAGGCCGAGCGCGGCGAGCCAGAGCAGCAGCAGTGTCGCGCCGATCGCCGCGGCGAAGGCGGCCCCCTGCAGGACGCTCTGCACCTGCAGCATCGCCAGCCCGGCGACACTCAGCACCAGCGCGGCGCGCGCCAGCCAGGCGAGTCGATCGGTCCCGGCCGTCGGGCTGATCTCGACATCGCGCCGCAGCACCGCGAGCGGCGGGATCCGCCGGATGTCGAGCAGCGGTAGCAGGGCGAACACCGTCGCCACCCACACGCCGACGCCGAGTCCGGTGCCGACCGCGCGCCACGAGGGCCGCACGGTGATATCGAGCGGAAGGAACTGGCCGAAGATGCTGGGCAGCCCGAGCTGCAGGACGACGCCAAGCGCGACGCCGGTAATGCTGCCCGCGAGCCCCATGACGACGGCCTGCGCCAGGTACACCCCGAAGACCTGG
>JANOFA010000013.1:0-4528 GCA_031413355.1 Gemmatimonadota bacterium
GCCGCCGCACCTCGGCATGGCGCGCGAGGTCGTAGCCCGCCGGTCCGCCCTCGACCAGCCGGGCCAGCTCCCCGATCCGTGGCTCGAGCCGGGCCTGCTCTGCCCGAATCGCCGGGCCATCCTGGGCCTGGGCCTGCAGCCGGCCCAACTGGTTGCCCGCCTCCGCGACCGCACGCTCCGCCGCCTCCCTGCGGCGATCACCCTCCCGAAGCTCGGGCGGCTCCTGTTCCAGCTGCTCGACCCGCGAATTGAAATACTTGCCGTTGAACAGGACATCCTGCAGCTGGCGGTCCAGCACGCCGATCACATTGTCGTACTCGATGCCAAGCGGCCGGGCACAGGTGGGGCACGCGCCGGCGACCCCCGCCGTGGCAATCTGTTCCAGCTGCTCCTTGAGCTCGCGATACTGATCCCGCAGCGCTTCCCGCTTGGTCCTGGCATCCTGGAGATCGCGCACCCACGCGGTCCGCACCTCCTCCACCTGCTCGGAGACCTGCTGCAACTGCATGCGCAACTCCTCGACCCGGCTCCGGGCCTGCTCCACCGCGTCCGCCGGTGGCAACTTGGCCGCCCGGGCAAGCAATGCGCCCAGTGCGCGGCGCGCCTCGACCAGCTGCGCCTCCGCCACCGTGCGGCGTCCGGCCGCTTCGGCGAGTTCGTCGAGCTGCTGGCGCTCCGCCCGTAGCGCATCGAGCGGCGCGAGCTGGTCTCGCAGGCCGTCCAGCCGTCCGCGCGCTTCGTTGGCCGACACCAGCTCCCGGTCGAGCTGCTGAAAACTGTCGCGGGCGCTGTCGACCTTGTGCTCGGCCAGCCGCAGATCGCTCTGCAGCGTGCCAACCCGCTCCCGCTGAGCCTGCAGCTGCTTCCACCGGGGATCCGCTTCGCCCCGCCGGGACTCGGCCACCGCCAGTGCGGTCACCGAGCGCGCCTCCGCCTCGCGTGCAGCGGTCATGCGGGTCGCGGCCGCAGTCGCCTCGCGCTCGAGCTCAGCCGGGTCCGGCAGGGCGGCTTCCAACCCCTGCAGCCTGGCGCGCACCATCGTCCGTCGTTCGCGGAGCCGGTCCTGCGCCACCTGCAGCCGGTCATAGCCTAACACACGCGACAGGAACTGGGCCCGCTCCACCGGCTTCATCGCCGCCATCACGGCGAGCTGCTTCTGCCCGGTGAAGTAGGTGTTGAAGAATTCCTCCCGGCTCATGCCCAGCAGGCGACCGACCTTTTCGGTGACCGACTGCAGGCTGTTGGCGATAGGCGCCGGATCGGCATCCTGGTACAGCTCCGCCCCGTTGAGCGTACGGGCGACGCGGTAGCGATGCGCCCCAAGCACGAAATCGAGTTCGACCCGCACCGGGGCCCGGGGCGGAGCGCCGCGGCGCCGGATGGTGTCGCGGGTGCCGCGCGCGGCGTCGGCCCCGTACAGCGCCCAGGCGATCGCCTCCAGCAGCGTCGTCTTCCCCGCGCCATTGGGCCCGATGATCCCCGTGAGGCCGGCGCCGAGAATGAGTTCGGTGTTCTCGTACTGGCGGAAATTCTGCAGCTGCAGGCGTTCGAGCTGCATCAGCCCTCCGCCCACTCGCGCTCGACCGTCGCGACCAGCTCGACACCGGCCTGCACGAACGCCGCACGATCGATCTCGCCCGGCAGCAGCCGCCGCTCGAGAAAGTCCTGCACCAGCTCGGGCAGGGTCTGCCGCCGGCCCGGCGAACCCACACCGATCTCGCGGTGCGACTCCGGCCGACGGAGATCGAGCTGGAAATGGAGTGCCTCGGCCTTCCATTGCCGGATTGCAGCATGGTTCAGTTCACGCCCCACATGCCGCGGCACGTTGCGCACGACCTGCCGGACAATCTGATCGGCGTGCCCGCCTGCAATCGCGGCGATACCCGCCGCCAGGAGCTGATCCAACTCGAGTGCCGTATGCCCGGCGCCATTGATCGGCGGGAGGTCGAACACCCGCCGTGCGGGCGAGACCGGCTTGCGTTCGACGGCACCCGACGGCAGGTCCACCAGCAGCCACCCCTTGCCGGGCACGTGAAATTCACGTTCGTCGGCCAGTTCACCCCACGGATTGGAACTGACGTACTCGAGCGCGCCGCTGTACCAGGTGCGGGGAGCCACCTCCCGCTGCACATGGTAGTGACCGAGCGCCACGTAGCTCCAGCCGCCGCGGGCCAGGTCATCCGGCAGGATCACGGCGCCGCCGTACTCGGCCGAGGAGCGATCGGCGGGGAAGATGCCCTCGACCTCGCCATGCATCACCAGCACCTGGTGCGGTTCATCGCCCGCCGGGCGCAGCGCCGGGCGGTCCGGCGAGAGCAGTGCGGCGTGGGGAACGGCCAGCACCGACAGCCCGAGCGCCGGGTAGGCCAACCTGCGCGACTCGTCCGCCACGACGTCGGCGCCGAGCGATTCGAACAGCGAGAGAATGGAGCCGGTCTCGACCGAGCGGGGGGTATCGTGATTCCCGGCGAGGAGGATCAGCGGCACTTCGGGCAGCGCCTCGCGCAGCCGGTGAAATTGGTGAAAGGCGAAGAGAATCGCGGGATTGGTTGGGCGAACGGAATGGAAGAGGTCGCCGGCCACGATGATCGCGTCGGGCCGGGCCGCGATCACCTGGGTGACGGCACCACGAAAGGCCGCCGCGACATCCGCCTCACGCTGGTTGAGGCCGGTCGGGGTCTGGCGGTGGAACTGGCGGAAGCCGAGGTGCAGGTCGGCGAGATGGGCGAGCTTCACCGGGGTAATTCTAAGGGCCAGAAGGGCGCAGGTAAGTGGTGGAGCGCCGCGTCCCGCTCCTCGGCGTCCCTGCGGGCCGGTCAGACCGGTCGGGCGCTGGCGATCTCAAAGCCCTCAGCGGTACGGATCGTCCGTCCGACGCAGCTTCGGCACCCCCCGTCCCTGCGGCACCTCCCGCTCCACCCGGGCACCCAACTGGGCGGTGAAAAAGCCGAGGACGCTGTCGGGCCGCGTGCGACGAGTGGCGTGGAGCGCCCGGCGCACATCGTCCTCCGTGCGGCCGTCGATGAGCGCCTCCACTTGCGTCGCGGAAATCGAGCGGTCCAGCGCGCGGAGCTGGCGGGCGACCGCCTGGGCAAACGGCAGGTCCACCGCCGGTGGGAAGCGTTCGACCCCGAGGCGGCCAGGCAACACCGCCGGCCTGGGAAACCGGACGAAGAGCGGCTGGGTGAAGTGCGGGTGCCGCACCATCAGCTCGCCCTTGGGCAGCGCTGCCAGCTTGGCGCGTGTCGCTGGCGAGAGAATCCCGTAACCCGGGGTCGAGAGCTCATCCATGTCCATGCGGCCGTACAGCGCGGTCCCGGCGTTGCCCACCACCCGCCGCAGCACCTGGGACCGGAACTGCTGCGCCGAGAAGAGCACCAGGCCGAGGTAGCGGCCTCGCTCGGAGAGGTCGATCAGCATCCGCCGGACGTAGGTGTCGGGCCCGTCCGACGGCGCGTACTTGTTGAGCTCATCGACAAAGACGACGACATGATCGACGCCGAGGTCGCGGCGTTCGAGATGCTCGCGGAGCTGGGAGACGATCCGGGCAAAGACCAGGTCCTGCACCAGCGGATCGACCCCGGCGACGTCGACCACATGCACGCTGCGGTCGGCGAATCTCCCCCACGGCAGATCGCTGGCATGACCCAGATCGGTCACCAGCCCTTTGGCGCGAACGCTGATGTTGCCGAGCCGGTTGCGCACCTTCCGGATCGTCGCGAGGTGATGATTCCGCCAGACCTCGCTGGTCTTGGCCTGCACCTCCATGAACTCGAAGATGCGGCGGAAGAAGTCCTCCAGATCCGCAAAGCTCTTCACCTCAAGCGGCTGGTCGCTCAGCGTCACGTCGGTGAAGCTGCGGCCGACCACCCGCTCCTTCAGAAAATCGATGAAGGCTCCCGCCTTGGCATCGACGTCGTCGCGATTGAGCAGCACGTCGGCGTATTCGAGCACTTCGCGCAGCCCCCAGACAAGCGGGATGGTGTTGCCCGCCAGCGCCTCGTTGGTCCGCAGCGTGTTCAGGTTCACGCCATCCGCCTTGTAGGGCGCATAGACCGTCACATCGGCGAACGGTTCCGCCCGGAGGCCCAGCCGGGCGTAGATGGCCTGATCGGCATCGCTCAGCGTCACCGGCTGATCGAGGAAGCAGAGATCCGGCCCCTTCACATTGAAGCAGATCGCGGCGACGCTGCCTTTGTGCGCCGGAAACGTCTGAAAAATGCTAGAGAGGAGAAATTCGACCGCACTGGTCTTGGTCGCGAGACCAGAGACGCCGGTGATGTTGAGATGTGCCGCCTCGGGACCGAGCAGAAAATCGGCGTCGAGATAGATCGGTGCCTCAAGACCGCCGGCGGCATACACCCCGATCGGAATGCCAGTCGGCGTCGCGGTCCCGATGTAGGCATCCATGCGGAGCGCCTCGACCACATCGCTGTCTCCGGCCAGGTGAACCGCACCGAGCGGCACCGGTTGCAGCGGCTCCTCCGGAACCTGCCGCAGCACCGCCGCGGTGTAGAGCCGGATCTCG
>JANOFA010000014.1:0-1763 GCA_031413355.1 Gemmatimonadota bacterium
GCGGAACACTTTCGTCTCCACCCTCGGCGGGTTCCACGGCAAGTCGATGGGGGCCCTGTCGCTCATGGGCAAGGCGTCGTTCCGTATTCCGTTTCAGGGCGGGCTGCAGGACGTGCGCTTCGTGCCCTACGGCGACGCGGATGCGCTCGATCGGGAGATGTGCATTCTCGAGGCGGTGGGGATGTCACCGGCGGCGTTCGTGGTGGAACCGGTGCAGGGCGAGGCCGGCGGCGTGGTCCCGCCGCCCGATTACCTCCCGCGGGTCCGCGAGATCTGCACCCGTCATGGCACGCTGCTTATCGCCGACGAGATCCAGACCGGCATGGGCCGGACCGGCAAGCTCTGGGGCGTGGACCACAGCGCTGTTGCACCGGACATCATGTGTCTCGGCAAGTCGATTGGCGGCGGGGTCATGCCGCTCTCGGCGTTCATCTCTACGCCCAAGATCTGGGAAGTCATGATTCCCAATCCGATCATCCACTCCACCACCTTCGGCGGCAACCCGATTGCCTGCGTCGCCGGCATCGCGGCAATCACCGTCACGCTGGAGGAAGACCTGCCCGGTCAGGCGGCCATGAAGGGGGAATTCCTGCTCAGGGAGATCGGCGCGCTGGTCAAGCGCTATCCCCAGGTGCTGACCGACGTCCATGGCCTCGGCCTGCTGATTGGGATGGAGTTCCCTACCGATGAGATCGGTTATGCCTGTGCGGCGGGGCTGTTCAAGCGCGGCGTGCTGGTGGCGGGGACATATTCCAAGGCGCGCACCATCCGGATCGAGCCGCCGCTCGGCATTCCAATGGACCTGCTCAAGGAAACCCTGAATCGGCTGGAGGATACAGTGAAGGAGATTGCGGTCGGGTAGGGGCGGAGCTCCTGCTCCGCCCGTGCTGAAAGGGATCGCGGCCGGGTAGGGGCGGAGCTTCGCTCCGCCCTCAGCGAAGTCAGGAATTCATGTTGGTCGGGTACGCGAAAGAAAACGGGAGGATCCTCGCGGATGCCTCCCGTTCTCCGTGTCTTCTTCCGTGCCCTTCGTGCCTCCGTGGTGCTCTTACTCCTCCTCTGCGCTGCCCCCGGTGTGCGACCAGCTGATCATCACGCCGCCCCACACCTTGAACTTGGTATCCGACTGACCAAAGTTGCTCGGCTTGGTGAATGCGGCGAAGTCATCGAGCCCGAACACCCCATGCACCGAGGGCGTGATGGAAAGCGGGCCAGCGGACAGGCCAACACTGGCCGAGAGGTCTACATGGGTCAGCCCACTGTTCGCGAAGTTATTCAGCTCTCCGGCCTTGGCTTCCTGCCCACCGGTCCAGCCGACCAGCGCACCGAGGTTGAGCGACTTGGGTCCGAGAGGGAAGGCATGCGTCACGCTGCCCTCGACATAGAGACCCTTGACCTTGTCGACGTCGTAATAGGCCGACACCTTCGGGCTCAGCGGGCCGCTCAGCCCGACCTTGCCGTAGACTTCGATGGTGTTGAAGTCCTTGGTGAAGCCGAAGTCGTTGGGGAAGATGTAGCCGGTGACGCCCGCGGTGATGGTCGCCGGACCGGCTGGAATCCCGATCTCACCCCACCAGTCGAACTCCGCCACGTTGAAGGCCGACGTGCCGCCCGACTCCGAGAGGTCGTTGTACTCGCCATACGACCCGCACCGTGTCAGAGGCTGAGTTCCGCGAGGATATGCCACGGATCTTGGACGCAATGGACCAGCCAAGCATCGATGGTATCAACACCTGAGCCGCCTTGCTGACGAACCAGGTGTT
>JANOFA010000015.1:0-10572 GCA_031413355.1 Gemmatimonadota bacterium
GGCGGCTGATACTCCGACGCGCCCGCAGAGGAGAGGGTCAGCTCTTCCGAGGCATTGGGCACCTGGAATTCCGAGGTGCCTGGGGTCAGCCCCAGGAGCGCGGCGCTGTCGTCCGGCACCTGGAACTCCGATGCGCCGGGCGTCAGGTCGAGCAGCTCCTCGCTCGCGTCGGGCTCCTGGAACTCGCTGCGGCTGGAGGGGCTCAGATCAATCGGCCCAACCGCGCCGCCCATCGCGAAGTCGTCTCCCGCGGCGGTGTCGGCGGGCGGAAGCTTTGTCGTTTCGGTCCGCCCGGTAAGGAGATCGGGCGCGGGCGCAACGAAAGGCTCGTCCGGCTCCAGCGCCTCCAGCGGTTCCACCGCGAGGTCGGCCGCGGCCTCCGCCAGATTCAGTTCAACCGGTTCGAGACCCAGTGGCGGAACGACCAGGGGCGGGCGCGTCAGCACCGGGATACTCGGGACGGTCCGGTCATTATCCACCGGCGGGGGCGGGGCCGCACGAACGACCGGCGCAGGTGAATCGAAGGCGTCAAGAATGGAGTCGATCACGGCGTCGTCCGAGAGGTCCTGCTCCTGGATCTCGCCGCTGGCCGCTTCGGATCGCAGAGCGGCCGGCGTGGCTGGCTGGATGACCGGGGCGGGAGGCGGGAGCGGCGCTTCGTTTTCAGGCGTGGGGCGTACCAGCACTTCCACCGGCCGGGTGATGGCCGCGGCCGCCGCCTCGCGCATCGCGAGGACGCGGGTCAACTGGTCCCGCGCTTCATCGTTGCTGGGATCGACGGAGATCAGCCGTTCAAGCCAGCTCGACGCCTCCATGAGTCGGCCCTGACGCTCGGTGATGTCGGCGAGGGCCTTCAGGGCGATCACATTCTCGACGTCGAGATCGAGCACATGCGTGAAGGCGGCCTCGGCGGGGCCATCTTCCCCGAGGTCGAGCTGACAGCGCCCCAGCACAATGTTGCCCGGGATATGATCGGGGTGGAGTTCGAGGCCCTGGCGAAGGGCCTCGATGGCCAGCGGAACGTCGCCGTTCTTCCGTAGAACCTCCGCATAAGGGGCGAAAACCGTCCCTTTGGGATTCTCCTTCCAACGGCGCTCGAGCTTCTCGATTTCGCTGTTCGGTGGCATCCCGTGCTCTAGGCGTAAGTTGTTGTGGGGATTGAACAAACATTAGTGGTCCCCGGCGGCACTGTCAACCGGGTCCCTCGCGGCCCTGCTTGAGATTCCCCGTTGCCCGGCTTACACTTAGCCCTCTTTTGCCGCCGGACCATTCAGCGCCAGGGCCATTTCCCATGATGCAAGCTTTTCGCAGCCTCGCAACCAAGGTCGCCGCAGCCGTGTTCGCGGTGCTGATGCTGGTCTTCGTGATCACCAGTGTCGACTGGAGCCAGGTGACCGGCGGGTCGCAGACCACTGTGGGGGAGATTAACGGGGTCCACATCCAGCTGCGCCAGTACCAGGCGATGGTCCAGCAGGAAACCGAGCGCCGGCAGCGTGAGGGGGGCCGTTCGCTCAGCGCCGAGGAGGTGGAGGAGGCGCGGAAGGCGGTCTGGGAGGAACTGATCCGGCAGAAGTCGCTGGAGAAGGAATACACCGAACGTGGCATCACCGTCGGGCCCGACGAAATTGCCGAGGCCATTCAGCAGAGCCCGCCCAACGAGCTGCTGCAGCAGGCGGAGTTCCAGACGGACGGCCAATTCGATATCGCGAAGTACCAGCGCTGGCTCCGCTCGAGTGCCGCCATCCAGGTGGTCCCGATCCTCGAGGCGCAGTACTCCGAGCAGATGCGCCAGTCGAAGCTGCTGCGGGTCGTCACCGCCGATGTCTACATCTCCGATGCCGGGCTGTGGCAGAACTGGAAAGACGCCAACGAAAAGGTGTCGATCGAGGTCACCGCCCTCCTGCCGCGGAGCGTCGTCCCTGATTCCGCCGTGCCCGTGACCGACGCCGACCTGCGGAAATACTACGAACAGCACCCGGACGAATTCAAGCGCCCGGCCACCGCCTACCTCAGCTATGTCCAGCTGGTGCGGGCTGCCGACCGCAGCGATTCTGTGGCCGCCCACGACCGTGCGACGGTGCTCCGCAGGGAGATCCTCGACGGAGCGCCGTTCGATGAAGTGGCCAGGCGGGAGTCTTCCGACTCCGTCTCCGCCGCCAAGGGTGGCGACCTCGGCGAATTCGGGAAGGGGTCGATGGACCCCGCGTTCGAGCGCGCCTCCCTCAGCCTGCCGGTCGGGACGGTGTCGGAGCCGGTCCTCTCCGCCTTCGGTTATCACCTCATCAAGGTGGAAAGCCGCTCCGGCGCCAAGGTGCGCGCCCGGCATCTCCTCGTCCCCATCGAGATCACCGGTGCCCATCGCGACCTGCTCGATGCCCGCGCCGACACTCTCGAGAGCCTGGCCGCCGACAAGCTGGACCCGGCGGCGTTCGACACCGCGGCCCGCGTCCTTGGCTTGAGGATCGGGCAGACCCTTCCGCTGCAGCAGGGCAGCCGGGCGCAGATCGGTGTGCAGGTCATCCCGGATGCCGGCGTCTGGGCTTTCCAGGCCAAGCCCGGTGAGTCCGGCGAGATCATTGAGCTGTCGTACGCCGACTTCCTGTTCCGGCTCGACAGCGTCCAGCCGGAGGGCGTCCCCCCCTTCGAGAAGATCGCGCCTGCCGTTGGGAGTGCCGCCCGCAATTCCCGCAAGCTGGAGGGCACCCGGAAGGTCGGGGAGAATCTGCTGACCCGCATCCGGGAGGGTAGCACCCTGGCCCAGGCGGCGACGGCCGTTGGCCTGCCGCACCAGGAATTCCCGGCCTTTTCGCGGGTGAATCCGCCCTTCCCCAGCGCCAAGGTGGTTGGCACGGCCTTCGGTCTGGCCGCCGGAAAGACCAGCGGCCTGATCGAGACGCCGGAGGGCCTCTATGTGCTGCGCGTGATCAAGCACCAAGACGCCGACTCCGCCGCCTTTGCCAAGGGGATCGACGATTACCGTTTGCAGCAGATCCGGATGGCCCGCCAGGATCGGGCGCGCAGCTACCTCGAGGCCATTACCGCCACCGCGAAGGTCATCGACCGCCGGGCGGAGATCTTTCGAACCGAGGCGCAGGCCGAAGCCCTCCCGACGAACGGCCGTGGCAGCTGACCCGAGAGCGGCAGAGCAGGCAACGAGGGGCTCTCTGGAATTTTCCAGAGAGCCCCTTTCGTTTGCACTGACCTCCCGCCCGTACAGCCTGCCCGTCGGTTACTGCGACAGGCGCTTCGGATCCCCGCCGGCGGCGGGCGGAGTCGTGGTACGATTGTCGAGCTGGCGATTGGCCGGACCAGCGGCATCCCCGCCGCCAACCGCGTCGGTCGCGTCACTGATGCTGCGCTTGAATTCGCGGATACCCTTGCCGAACGAGGCCCCGATTTCCGGCAGGCGCTTGGCCCCAAAGACCAGCAGCACCACAACCAGAATGAGCAGGATCTCCGGGAGACCCAGGTTGCCGAACATGTCCGACCCCCGCTAAAAGAGAGTGCGTGCGATCAGGTACGCGATGATCACGCCCAGAATCGCGAGTGGTGAGACGTTCACCGCGAACGGCCCCAGCGTCAGGCTGAACACCAGCAGGTTGAGCGACACGGGGCCCGCGCTCGCGCTGGCAGTAAAGGTAAACACCTGGCGGGCGACGCTGTCAGGCATGACGGCCTGCACCAGCGCATTGAGGAACCCGCCAAAGATAAATCCGGCCAGGAGGACCCCGACATAGAACCCGGGACGGCGCGGTCCGGTGGCCATCAGCGGCGCCGGTCCAGCACGTAGGTGATGCTGTCCCGCAGGGTCTCGCGGGCGTGGCTCGACGGCAGGTCATCCAGCTCCCGGTCGGCCTGCTCGGCGAGGCGGTTGGCCCGCTCCCGCGCGTAGTCCAGGCCACCGGCGTCCCCGACCAGCTCGATCACCCGCCCGATCTGGCGGTCGGTGGGCTCCGCGGTGGCCATCAGCGCCGTCACCTCCCGGCGCCCCTCGGGAGAAAGCCGCGGCAGCGCATGAATGAGCGGCAGGGTCACCTTGTGCTCCCGCAAATCGTTGCCCGAAGGCTTGCCCGTCACCGCCTCCTCCTCGGTGTAATCGAGCAGGTCATCCACGATCTGGAACGCCATGCCGACCGCCTCGCCGAAACGCCGCAACACCTCGCGCTCCCGCGTCCCCGCGCTCAGTGCGCCGACCTCGCACGCACCGGACAGCAGCGATGCGGTCTTGGCCCGGATGAGCAGGTCGTATTCCTCTTCGGTGAATTCCAGCGGCTCATGCGCCAGCAGTTGCCGCATCTCGCCCACGGTCATCTCGTTGGTCACCCGGGAGAGCACCCGCAGCGGCTCGATATCGCCCAGCCGGGTCAGCTCGACCACCGCACGGGAATAGAGGTAGTCGCCCATGATCACTGAAACCTGGTGACTGAACAGGGCGTTGATCGTCGGCATGCCGCGCCGGAGGACCGAGTGATCCACCGAGTCATCGTGGACCAGCGTGGCGAGGTGGATCAGTTCGACCACGGCCGCATGGGTCTCGGCCCGGGGGTCCGACGCCCCGGACGCCGCCTCCGCCAGCAGCAGGAGCGTGGGACGAAACATCTTCCCCTGCATGTGCAGCAGGTGACTGTTCACCTCGGCGATCAAGCCGAAATCGCTCTGGATGATGCGGCGCAACTCCTCCTGCACCGTGACCAGCCGCGGCTTCACCGAGGCCTGCAGCGAGGCCAGCGTCACTCCCGCGGTCGGCGAACTCACGCCGGGCGCCCCGCGGCGAGCTTGGTCATCCGGGCGCTCGTGTCCTGGAATCCGATGTCCACTGCGAGGACCCGCTCGTAGTTGGTGATGGCCGGCTCGGCCTTGCCCTGTGCTTCCTGCGACCGGCCCAGCCAGTAGAGCAGTCCGATCTGGGAGTCATCGGTAGCGCCAAGGCTCTCGACCGCGCGGCGGAGAATGGCCTCCGCGATGGCGAACTGGCCCTTGTCGAAAAACGCGCTGCCCAGAGCCTCGGAGGTCTTCAGCCGGCCCTCGGGTGCCCGCAGCGACTTCTGGAACTCGGAGATCGCCTCGTCCAGCAGGCCCATCTCCTTGAACGCGACGCCGAGGTCGTAGTGCGCCTGGTAGTCATCGGCGTCGATGTTTTCGTCGATGCCGCGCTTGAACTGCGACAGCATGTCGTTGAAGTCCTTCTGTTCGTCGCCGGTCTGCTCCTCGTTCTCGACCCGCATCCGGGGATCCATGATACGGTCGTCATCGAGAATGAACGCGCCGAGATCGACGAACGAGCCGGTCTCGACCTCCGGCGGAGGCTCGGCCGGCCGGGGCGTCGCGTTGGTCTTCCGTGAAGCCCGCTTGGGCGGAGCGAGCGCCTCCTCGGGAGCATCGAACATGGCGTCGACCACCGAATCCGCCTCGTCCGCGACGTCATCGGGCACGACCGGTGCGACCTTCGAGGCCCGCGCCGCCGGTGCCGGCGAGATCGGCGGTCCCATCGCTTCATCGAGCGGGGCGAGCGCATCGAGGGCGGCGAGCACCCTCCGGTTGCCCGGATCGTGCTCCGCGACCCGGCGATACACCGACAGCGCCTTGTCGAGCGCACCGACCCGCAGGAGCGCATCGGCCAGCTCGACGTAGGCCTCGATGAGCCGGGAGCGATCCCCACCGCGAAACGAGATCTCGACCCGCTTCTGGTGGTACCGGACCCCGTTGGGATCGAGCCGGATCAGCTCCTGGATCAGATCGCCGGCATGGGGCCAGTCCTCCCGCGTTTCATACCCCGCGAGAGCCAGCTCCAGTTCCTCCTGGCCCCGGAGCTGCTCCCCCACCGCGATCAGCGCCTCGCCCAGCGCCCGGTGCGCCTCCGGATCCTCCGGATCGTCGAGGACCCGGTCCTCGAGATCGGTGATCGAGGGCTCGTCGGGCGCGTTGACATCGAGGAACGTGACGCTGGCTGCCTCATCACCTGAGGCGTCGCTGTACTCCGCCGCTTCCCCCTCGCCGACGTCCGGCGAGATCAGATTGAGACCGAGGGACTCGCGCGCCAGGGCATCATCAGGCGCGGCGTCATCAAAAACCGTCTCGGTCACGACCAGATCCGCCAGCGGGTCCACGGGGATGTGCCCGGACCCGTCGTCGTCCAGCAACGACTCATATCCAGCGGACCCGGGCTCGCTCGAGCGCTCGAGGTCGAGACCCTGCCCCGCCGACACCAGGTCGACCGCATCCGGCGCGGGCTGATCCAGCTCGAGACCGTCGAGCGGCCGGACCTGCACGCCCTCCAGCTCCTCCTCCATCGTGGGCTCGAATCCGAGGGCACGAGCCACCCCGGCGGAGGCGGACGCCTCCAGCTGCGCCTCCTCGCTGATCAGCTGCATCGACTGCAGCTCCAGCGGCGAGTCGACCAGCTGTGATGTCTCGATCTCCAGCGGCGTATCCACGATCAGCGGAATCGGCTCCGGCGCGGAAACGGATGCGCCCACATCAACGACGGGGAGACCCTTGAGGACCGCTGCCGGCGGAGCAGGCACGGGAGGAATGACCACCGCCCGTGTCTTTCGCGAGCCCCCCGGCTTCGCCGGGGCGCGGGCAAGTTCCGATCCGGTGTCGAGGAACACAAGATCGCCGGAGCGGGGCTTGGCGCCGGCGCCGGGCTTGGCGGCCTCCGGAGTGACGGGCGTCCCCTCCGCATCGAGGGCCTGAAGCCGCATCAGCGTCTTCCGCGCCCCGATGGTGTCGCCCCGTGCCTCCAGGTCGCTGGCGAGCTTTTCGAGCTGCTCGCGCGCTTCCTCGTTGCGCGAGGAGGCTCGCAGCAACTCGGAGAGCATCAGCCGGATTTCCTTGTTGCCGGGGAACTGGTCGGCGAAGTCCTTCACCGACTTGAAGGCCTCATCGAGCTGGTTGAGCGCGTTCATCCGCTCCAGGTATTCCAGCAGGTTCTTCTTGGCTTCGATGACGACATTCTTGCGGGCATGCAGGTGGGCGAGCTTCAGGTAGGTCTGAATCCGGCCCGGATTCACCCTGAGGATCTTGCCGCAGAGGGCAATGGCGTTGTTGTAGAAACCTTGCTCGCCGTAGAGATCCGCGGCACGCTCGTAGGCCTGCACGGCAGCGCCCGGCTCGTTGGCCTTGAGGTAGAGGTCACCCACCCGGTTGTAGACCGAGAGGTCGGGCACGGGATCATTCCCCGCCTCGAACTCGCGGACCGCCTGGAGGTAGACCTCGATGGCCTTCCGCCACTCCTCTTTCTGCTCGTACTTGCGGGCGGTTTCCTTGAGCTTCTCGAAGTTCATCCAGCTGGGCCGGTGAGAGGGTGAAGACCCATGCGGTGCCTCAACTTACAAGATACCGGCAGGCCGGTATCCCTAGCAAGGCAAACCGGGGGCGGAATCCCGCGCCCACCCCGCACCCGCCGCCCCCGGCCTTCTGCTGAGGTCCGAGCGGCGGGGACAACCCCGGTTGCGGGGTTACTCAGTCGGGAGACATGGGCGCCTGCTGCGGGAAGCTACCGGCTGGCACCGACTGGGAACAGGTGGGCATCGGGGTCCACCCCAAACCACACGAAACGGGGGGAGGGGCATTCCGCCCCTCACCCCGTTTCCGCACAGCCGCGGAATTACTTGCCCCGGCGGAGCAGCTCCGGGTTCCCCGGATCGGTCTGGAATGACCAGTCGAGGATCAGGAAGGTCTGTCCGACATGGGAGATCCGCACCGCCCCGTAGCGAAAGAACCCATCCCCGCCGTTCATCTCGAAGACGTAGCCCCAGCCCGGAAGTGCCTCGATCCCGCCGGTGCCGTAGGTGATGTTCGGCGCGTAGTCAATCCCGGTGAGATCGGCGACGGGCGCGCTGCCATAGACCGCCACCCCCGTCCCGCTCCGAACCGGCGTAAGGAACAGGGCGCCGCTCGGGTCCCGTTCGACCGAGAAATCAATCAGGCTCGAAGAGCCGGAGAGGACGAGGCCGAGTTCTCCGGCATCGACCAGCCCGCTGCCATTCTGGTCCAGCCAGAAGCGGAAGCCGCTGCCGGCGTCCTGAGATTGGCGAGCATAGACCACGACATTGTGCGCGTCCGGACGGGGCGTGTCAGACCGGATCGGAGACCAGAGGCTCTCGAACCCTTCGATACTCTGGGCGGAGACCGCAAAGCAGCGCGGCACGCCGTTGGTGAGCACCCCGGAGATGAATTCCGGAGCGACCGTCGTGCCCTCCAGCACCCAGGTGGTGCCGCAGATGCCGGTATCCAGATTGAAAGACGCGCTGTACACCCGGTAGATGGAAAAGCCCGCTGGATCCGCCAGGTAGGCGTTGTCGGTCCAGGAGAGCGCAATCGCACCATTCAGCGAAGTGCTGGTAAGCGTTGTGGGCTGGTCGAGCGCGAGGCGCTCGTCCACCGTAACCACGTTGCTCCCGCCGGTCTCATTCCCGTCAATATCCTCGGCGGTCACGAAGTACTGCAGGTGCGGCAGGCCTTCGTCGTGGAAGCTGTTGGAAGTCGTCGATCCGCGCAGGACATAGGAGTCGCCCGTTGAGGCGCGCGAGTAGACGTGCCAGACGGCCAGATCCAGGTCATTGTCGTAATCCCAGTGCAATAGCACGCCGGTCGGGGCGGTGCCACTGCCGGCGGGATCCACCACGTAACTGAGGTTGGTTGGGGGACTGACGAGGACTGAGCCGCCGACATCGTAACTGTTGCTGCAGCCGCCGAGCACGGCCACCGCGCCGAGGACCAGGAAGGACTGACGCATCACAAACTCCGATTGGGGAATGCCGGGGAGAGGAGCACACCTGATGCCACCGCGAGCATCACAAGCAAACGCTTACGGGACAACGACTTAGAAAAAACGTCCCGAGGTAGTGTCTCTCCCCGAGGACGGTTGCTGGACGCCATCTGTCCACGCGGAGCGCCGGGACTCAGCGCTCGATCGATGTCTGGTTGTAGTCGAACTTGAGGTCAGGCAGGTCGGAGAGGTAGACCGAGAAGAAGAAGGCAAAATTGCCGTTTGGATTCCGGACGAAGTTGAACCCGGCGCGCCATTCGTGCAGCACCCGTTCAAGCCGGACCACCTGCGATTCGAATTTCTTGTCGGTGATGTTGTACTGCGTGGACCAGGAGACCGTCCAGAACGGCGTGGGCGAAAAATTGGTGCTGAAGCCGAGGCTCTGCTGAGTCGGGGGTGGGTTGGACCCGGACTCAGGCCGCTGCCGGGAATAGCTGTAGTTGAAGTTCGCAGTGAAACGATGATTGGTCGCGAGCCCGAGGGTCTGGTCGGCCCCGGAACCGTCGAACGAGGATCGCCGCCCGTTGCGGCTCTGGCCAGCGACATAGTTGGGTGGAGGTGGCTCCTCGGCGCTGGCCGAATCGCGCTGCTTGCCGCCGAGTCCCACGAGACCGAGCACGGTGCGGACCGTCGATCCGGAAACTGCGAATCCGGTGGTAACGGATTGCAGGAAGGGGGAGAAGCGGGCTGAATCGGTCCCCACCGGGCCGCGCCAGAGGTCGTGGGTCACGCTGAGGCTGAAGCCCGGCAACAGGTCGCTCTGGAACTGGTTGCTGAGCGCATCGGTCCGCCACCCTGTCAGGCCCGGCTGCTTGGCTCGCTCGAAGTCGAACTGAATGGAACTCGTCTGGATTCCGATCACGCGGAACTTGCGCGCGTTGTCGACGGACGAGGTGTCGTTGGCGGCCTTGCGTGCCTTCCCTTCGAAGTTCTGCGACAATCCGACACTCAGCAGCTGGGACGGATCGCTCCGGAGCCTGATGACCTGACCCGGCCCCGCGATCGCCTGGGCGTAGTCCAGCGGGATGGTGGCCGCAGGGCTGTAGCTGTAGTTGATGATCGGTGAGATGCTGTGGCGGAAGCGCTGGATCGGCCCGAAGCCGGGAAAGAAGCCGAATAGCGTGGGCGAAACTGAGAGCCCGAAATTGAAGCGCTTGCCCTGCCGCACCCAACTGCCGCTGGACCCGGGGCTGCGCACCAGGAAGGCGCCCGCCGAAGTTGCATTCACGACGCCCACACTTGGCTGCAGCTTGAAGCTGCGACTGAAGAGGGTGGGCAGATTGATGCCGGTGTTCCAGTCGAGGTCCGACTGGAAGTCCCCCACACCCACCTGGCTCACGGTGATCGAGTCGGTGGGGTCCGGCGTGGTGGGATCGGGCACCTTGACCGAGCTGGTGGTGATCCCGGTGGACTTGAAATCCGAATAGTTGAAGCTGTTGCGCAAGCT
The DNA here is from genome assembly GCA_031413355.1 of Gemmatimonadota bacterium. Lineage (GTDB taxonomy): Bacteria > Gemmatimonadota > Gemmatimonadetes > Gemmatimonadales > GWC2-71-9 > JADJOM01. Next base: position 10,221 of record JANOFA010000015.1, read on the forward strand.
GAACCCGCCGAATCGGATTGGCGTGTCGAAACTGACGGTGGTCGTCCGCCGGTCGCGGGTGGCAGCGAGCGTGTCCAGACCGCCACCAGGTAGTGCGACGAGGAGGCCTCCGGTGACAGGAAAGTTGCTTTCGAGGTTGTTGTTCAGCGTCAGCGCGGGCGACCAGGTAACATCGCGCGCGATATCGATTGGCTTGGGGGAGATCGAGAACGACGGGAGCTGCATCGAGACACTCTTGTCCGACAGACTCTGCCGCCGGTTGCCGCCCAGCGTGATCGTGCCCCAGTTGTACCGCTTGGAAAAATTGGCCGAACTGGTGATCTGCTGAGTGGACTGCAGTGGATCGATCGCG
>JANOFA010000016.1:0-1426 GCA_031413355.1 Gemmatimonadota bacterium
GTCGCAGGCGACCGGCGATGGCCCGGAAATCCGCCAGCGCGGCGTCCGGGGTCACCCCCGGTCGCAGCCGCCCGATCAGATCGAGATAGTGTGCCCCGCGCCAGTTGGCCATCTGCTCCGGCGTGAAGCCCATGGGAGTCCACAGTTCCGAGGTGAGCGGGAACCCGAAGCCCGGGGGCATCACCCCGACAACGGTGTACGCCCGGGCATCCAGGCGAATGGTGCGATCGAGGATCCCGGAATCGCCGCCGAAGCGACGGAGCCAGAGGCCGTGGCTCAGGACCACCACCCGCGCATCCGGGATCTCGTCACTCCCGGTCAGGATTCTGCCGATGGATGGAGCCACTCCCAGCACCGGGAAGAAACCGCCAGAGACCTCCGCACCGAGCAGCTGTTCCGCGGCACCGTCACCGCTTAGCGCCAGCGACGAAACGGTGTAGGCCGCAAGCTCACTGAGCGAGTGATTCTCCCGGCGCAGGTCGGCGAAATCCGGGGGTGATACGCTGCCCGCTTCACCGTGGAATGTGGTGTAGACCTGTACCAGCTCCTGGGGCTCAGGGAATGGCAGCGGGCGGAGCAGCACGGAGCGAATCGCGCTGAAGATGGCCGTCGTGGCCCCGATGCCGAGTGCCAGCGTCAGCACCGTCACCACGGTGAAGCCCGGGCTGCGACGCAGGCTCCGGACGGCATGCCGCAAATCATGGAAGAGGGTCTGCATTATTGGTATCCTCGAGTCGGATTCAGTCGGACCGCAGCGCGGTCATTGGATCCACGCTGGCGGCGCGCCGGGCCGGCAGCAGGCTCGCCACGAGGGTGGCGAGCAGCACCGTGGCGGAGGCCACGCCGATCGTCAGCGGATCCCAGGCCGGCACGCCATAGAGCAGGCTGGCGAGGGCCCGCCCTGTCGCCAGTGCTCCAGCAATGCCGAGCACGGCACCGATCAGCGTCAGCCGCATGCCATCCCGCACAACCATCCGCACCAGACTGCCCGGGGCGGCGCCGAGCGCGACCCGGATACCCAGCTCCTGCATGCGCCCGCGAACCGCATAGGCCAGCACGCTGTAGAGCCCGAGGCCGGCGAGCAGCACGGCCACCACCGCGTAGAGCCCGAAGAGTGCCGAGCCCAGCCGGAAATCCCGATACTGCGGTTCGAGGACCTCGTTCATGGCCCGGACCCGGACGTAGGGCAGGTTGGGGACCGCGGTCTGCAGCGACGCACGCACCGCTTCCGCGATCTCGCTTGCCGGCCCACGCGTCCGCAGGAAGAGCGTGAGATGCCGCGTCTCGGCGCTTGGCGGGGGCAACGGCACGTAGTAGATCGCCTGCGGTTCCTCTCGCGGACTGTAGCGCACCCCGTCCTCCGCCACTCCCACAATCTCGGTGCAATCCCTGGCGTCCTTCCCCAGCATGAGGCACTGGCCGATCG
>JANOFA010000017.1:0-3123 GCA_031413355.1 Gemmatimonadota bacterium
TCTTCGGCTGCATGTCGGCGATCATCGCCTGGCGTATCACACAGCTCGACTTCGGCTACGACACCCGGAATCTGCTGAGCACCCGGGTCGACTTGCCGGCGGAGCGATACTTCCAGGCTGGTGCCCGCGACCGCTTCTTCCAGCGGCTCCAGGAGCAGCTCGCGGCGCGCTCCGAACTCGACGGCGCGGTCCTGCGCAGCGCGCTGGCGGAGATCACGTCGGATCAGGGCGAATTCATGCTCCCCGACCACCCGGCGACACCGGTGCGGCCACGGACCAATGTGCTCACACTCCTCGGGCCACTAAGCGTGATGGGGATCGGGCTGCAGGAGGGACGCTCGTTTGACACCCGAGATGAGGAAGCGGGACTGCCCGCGGTGATCGTCAGCCGGTCGATGGCGAGCCGGACCTGGCCCGGCGCCTCGCCGCTGGGACAGCAGCTGCGGCTCACCGGCCTGGGCGACGTGGAGCCGGTGCGGACCGTCGTCGGAGTGGTGGACGACGTCCTGTTAGGCAATCCGCTCTCGCGTGACCGCAGCACGCTGGCCGCCTACATCCCGCTGCGGCAGAGCGCCTCGACAGGCACCGCGATCGTCTTCCGCCACCGCGCCAGCCGGACCGAGGCACAGCTGGCCTTCTACCAGGCACTCGGCGCTCTGGACCCACTGCTCGCGCCGGATGCCGTCATGAGCTTCGACGAAGTGCTGGCCAAGAGCAGTCTCATGGCTCGCTCCGTGACCCGGCTCTTCGGGGCCTGCTTTGGGTTCGCGCTGCTGCTCGCGGTGAGCGGCACCTACGGCCTGATGGCCCGGGCCATCGGGCGGCGGATGCGTGAAATCGGGGTGCGCCGTGCCCTCGGCGCCACCGACCGCAACATCCTCGTCATGCTGCTGGGCCAGGGTGGTCGGCAGCTCGGCATCGGCGCCCTTGCGGCGCTGCCGCTGATCGTCGCGGTAGGCGCCGGATTTGCCTACTACTTCCCGGTGTCGCTCACCCTGACATTGGTCACCGCATTGCTGGTGACGACCTCCGTCACGCTGGTCGTGCTCGCCGCCACCTGGCTCCCGACGCGAAAGGCGGTGGCGGTGGAGCCCCGGGATGCGCTGTGGAGGGAGTAACCGGGAGGACGCTGGCCGTGGCCTGTTCCGGAGGTGCCGGTGAAATAAGCCATTCCATCTCGGGGACCATGCCAGTCATCAACCGACGCCGGCAACAAGCACGTAACTATTTCTGCTGCAACACTTTCCATCACGCATGATGCGCCGACACTTCCCGCGAAGATCCACCAGACGCGCCCCCGCACCTCGGGGGCCTCGGCCCCGAGGATTGACATCGGGCGTCTACCATTCTATCATCCGGATGTAAGGATTGACAACGGAGCATCCCCTGAGCACCACCATCGTCTCCCGGCTGCAGGCCCTCGCCGATGCGACTCGGAATCGGCTGCTACTGTTGCTCGAGCGGCAGGAGCTGACCGTCTCGGAGCTCTGCGCCGCGCTGCAGTTGCCGCAGTCCACCGCCAGCCGGCACCTCAAGGTGCTGGCCGACGACGGCTGGGTGGTTTCTCGGGCAGACGGCGCCAGCCGGCACTATAGAATGCCCGGCGCCGAGCTCGACCCCGCGGCGCGGCGGCTCTGGCAGGTGGTGCGGGAGCAGGTGTCGTCCACCCCGGCCGCGATCCGGGATGCCGAGCGACTGCGGGGCGTGCTCTCCGAGCGCCGGGCTCAATCCGAGGCCTTCTTCGCCTCAACCGCGGGACAGTGGGATCACCTGCGTGCCGAGTTGTTCGGCATCCGTACCGAGCTGCTGCCGCTGCTCGGCCTGCTCGATCCGACGTGGGTGGTGGCAGACCTCGGCTGCGGGACCGGGCATCTGACGCAGGCCGTCGCCCCGTTCGTGCGCCACGTGATCGCGGTGGATGCGTCGGCGGCGATGCTGCGCTCGGCCAAGGCCCGGTTTGGCGAGTTCGAGAATGTGGAGGTCCGCCGCGGTGATCTCGAAGCGCTGCCGATCGAACCTGGAACGCTCGACCTCGCTTTTCTGGTGCTGGTGCTTCCCTATGTCGCGGAGCCAGCAGGGGTGATCGCGGAAGCGGCCCGTGCACTCAAGCCCGGTGGTCGACTGCTGGTGACCGACCTGATGCCGCATGAGCGCGCTGAGTACCGGGGGACGATGGGACACCAGCGGCAGGGCCTCGGTGCCTCACAGCTGCGCGACTGGTTCGTGGAAGCGGGGCTGGACGATGGGCGCTATCGACCACTGCCGCTTGCGCCGGGCGCCAAGGGACCGATGCTGTTCACCATGGTTGGACACAAGGCACGCTGAGCATCGCGGAGCTGCACCAGATGGCACGAGAGTGGAATCACGTGACCGGGCACATCCCCGGACGCATGGACATCAACATCAGGAGCTGCTTGTGACGACTGCCGTCATGATGACCCACCCCTTCGACGTCACGCGCGAGGCGGGTCGGGAACCATTCAAGGTGAAGGACCTGTCGCTGGCCGACTGGGGCCGCCAGGAGATCCGGCTGGCCGAGTACGAGATGCCGGGCCTGATGGCGCTGCGGAAGGAATACGCCGGCAAGAATCCGCTGGCCGGCGCCCGCATCATGGGTTCGCTGCACATGACGGTGCAGACCGCCGTATTGATCGAGACGCTGGTGGACCTCGGTGCCGATGTGCGCTGGGTCTCGTGCAACATCTTCTCGACCCAGGATCATGCGGCCGCGGCGATCGCCGTCGGGCGCGAGGGCACCGTCGCCAACCCGCGCGGCGTGCCGGTCTACGCATGGAAGGGCGAGACGCTGGACGAATACTGGTGGTGCACCGATCAGGCCCTCATGTGGCCCGACGGCAAGGGTCCCAACCTGCTGCTGGATGACGGCGGCGACGCGACGCTGCTGGTCCACAAGGGCCGGGCGCCCGTCTGCATGTAGTTTGCGTTGTTGCGACGCGTGAAGTTGGCCACGGCATCGGGCGGCACCGGCAGGCCGCGATACCATTCGCGCGGCTGACCGCCGCCTCGACCCGTCGGAATGCCGCCCGCGCGGCCGCCAGCCGGCGGTGCGCCTCGTCCAGCGCCCTGGCCTGCACCCACGGCCGCATCAGGCGCACCTGCGCC
>JANOFA010000018.1:0-5648 GCA_031413355.1 Gemmatimonadota bacterium
GATGGCCGACCCAAGCTGGCAGACCGCCAGCCTGCGCTACTTCAACCCGGTGGGCGCGGACGACAGTGGCCGCATCGGCGAAGTCCAATCGCTCAATCGTCCAATGGCCCAATCACCCAATCGCCCGATCGCCCAATCGCCCAATCGCCCTTACCCCCCTGGGAAGCCTTCGAGAAACAGATCCTGGTCAAGACCTCCGCCGCCGCGGTGCTGCAGCGGACCCTCTTCCCGGCCAAGCTCGCCGGCTGCGCCCTCGTGATCGGCACCGCGACCGATCCCTACCAGCCCGCCGAGCGGCAGTTCCAGCTCACCCGGAGCATCCTGGAGGCGCTGCTGAGCTGGCGCGGACTGACGCTGGGGATCATCACCAAGTCGCCGCTGATCCTGCGCGACGTGGCGCTACTGCGGCAACTGGCCGAGCGGCACGAGCTGAGCGTCAACATCTCGCTCGCCTCCACCGATGCCGCGCTGCTGCGGGAGGTCGAGGCCCGCTCTCCCGCGCCGCACACCCGGCTGCGGGCACTCAAGGGACTCACCGATGCGGGTATTCATGCGGGGCTGCTGATCGCCCCGATCCTGCCCGGCATCACGGACAGCAGAGAGTCGTTAGCCGCGCTCATGGCGGCGGGGAAGGCGGCGGGGGCGCGCTACGTGCACGGGTCGGCGCTCCGGCTCGGGCCGGCGGCGCGGTCCCGTTTCCTTCCCCACCTGGCGCACGCCTTTCCCGGTCTCACCGAGCGCTATCGCCAGCGCTACGGCGCCGGCGCGAGCGTGGGCCGGGAGTACACCGATGCGCTCTCCCGTCGGCTGCAGCGGCTGCAGCGGGAATATGGATTCCCGGTGCATGAGAGCCGGAAGCAGCGGGCGCGGCTGGAGGGACGGAAGCCCGGCCGGGCGGCGTTGCCTGAAGCCGGAGCGCAGGGGATACTGCTGTGAGGAGTGAGGAGTGAGGAGTGAGGAGTGAGGAGTGAGGCGCGCCTGCATGGTGTCATCCTGAGCCCCGAAGGGGCGAAGGATCTCTTGAGGCCGAAGGAGAGGCCTGAGCACGGCTCCGGGGCAAAGAGATCCTTCGCGCTGCGCGCTCAGGATGACAGCAACTACCTTCGACCGCCTTTTCCCGTTCCCCGTTCCCTGTTCTCTGTTCTCTGTTCCCGGTTCCCTGTTCCCTGTTCTCTGTTTCCTGTTCTCTGTTTCCTGTTCTCTGTTCCCCTTTCCCCCGAGGCCCCAATGTCGATCTCCGCATCGCTGCTCCCCGAGTACGACCACGAGATGGCCATCACCAGGAAGCACCTGGAGCGCACCCCGCTGGCCCAGAAGGACTGGAAGCCACACACCAAGTCGATGACGCTCGGCGCGCTCGCCGGGCACCTGGCGGAGATCCCGGCGTGGACCGCTGGAACGATGATGGGCACCGAGTTCGACGTGGCCCCCAAAGGCGGGCCGGCCTACGCCCCACCGGTCTTCGCGACGGTGAATGAGATGCTGGCGAGCTTCGACGCCCACGTGAAGGCGGGGCGGGAGGCGCTCGTCGCCGCCAAGGATGCCGATTTCATGGTGCCCTGGTCGCTCAAGATGGGCGGCGAGACGCTCTTCACCCTGCCCCGCCTCGGCGTGATCCGCACCTGGGTGCTGAACCACAGCGTCCACCACCGGGGCCAGTATTCGGTCTACCTGCGGCTCTGCGATGTGCCGGTGCCGCAGACGTACGGGCCGTCGGCGGACGAGCAGTAGGCGATTAGGCGATTAGGCGATTGGGCGATTGGGCGATTGGGCGGTTAGACGGTTGGGCGGTTGGTCTGACCGCCTGACCGTCCGACAGCCACTCACCCAGTTCCCCCCTATGACATGCTCTCCTCCCGTTCCGTCCTGTTCATCGACCCCCCCGCCTTCTGCACCACGGTGGAAGGCCTGGTCGCCCCGGCGCTCAGGGAGCGGCCGCTGATCGTCGCGGCTCCCGGTGCCGACCGCGCCACCGTCCTCGCTCTCTCGGCGGAGGCACGTATCGCCGGAATCACCCGCGGGATGCCGGTGCGTCAGGCACGGAAGCGCTGTCCCGATCTGCTGATCCGGCCGCCGAACCCACAGCTGTATGCCCGCGCCTCGCGCGCGCTGCACGAGATCCTGGCCCGCTATGCGCCGATCATCGAGCCGCGCGGCTACGGCCACGCCTTTCTCGACCTCACCGGCACGGGACGGCTCTTCGGCGCGGCGATCGACGTGGCGTGGCGGATTCAGCGGGAAGCGGGCGACCGGCTCCGGCTGCCGCTCGCGGTGGGGATCGCGCAGAACAAGCTGGTGAGCGAGGCGGCGAGCGAGGTGGTGAAGGGATGGACCGCCGGTCAGACGGTCAGGCGGTCAGACGGTCAGGAACTGCTCAACGTCCCGCCGGGAAGTGAGGAACGATTCCTGGCACCGGAGTCCGTCGCCCTGCTCCCCGACCTGGACCAGCGGATGCGCGATCGGCTGGACGACTACCAGCTGGAACGGATCGGGGAGATCCAGCTCATCCCGCCGGCGGAACTGGCCACGGTCTTCGGCAAGGCCGGCTGGCTGCTGGCCGACCAGGCCCGGGGCATCGACGGCCGCCCGGTGCTGCCCCCAGCGGTGAAGGCGGAGTTCCGCGCGGTGCACACACTGGCGGACGACACCAACGACCTGAGCCGGCTCTCCCCCGTGCTGCGCCAGCTCACCGAGCGGCTGGGCAGCCGGCTCCGCGCGCGCGGGCTCGTGGCCCACCGCCTCACCGTCCACCTGGCCTACACCGACTACGCCACATCCAGGCGGCAGGTGCTGGTGCGGCCCGGCGCGCTCGACTGCGACCTGTGGGAGGCGGCCCGCCGCGCCTTTGCCCTGGCACAGACCCGCACCGTGGCCGTCCGCGCGTTAGGCGTCGTGGTCGACCGGTTCCTCGAAGCGGATGTGCAGATGGACCTGTTTAGTGGAGAGGAGGCGGTAGGCGGTGGGCGTGGAAGCGACAAAGGGGGTAGGTCGGGCCTCCGCGCCCGACCTGCAGAGCGCCATCGATCGGCTCCGGGCGCGGTGGGGCAAGGGTGGGGTGAGGGTGGGGTGAGGGTGGGGTAGGTCGGGCCTCCGAGCCCGACCTGCAGAGCGCGATCGATAGGGAGTAGGGAGGCCGAAGACAATGACCACCATCGGTGGGGCAGGCGTCTCGCCTGCCCAAGCGGACCAGGTGACCCTTGAACAGGCATGGAGCAACTCCTTCCTGATTTGACTTGTTCTTCGTGGGCAGGCGGGACGCCTGCCCCACGAGGCTGCCCCACAATGCACTCACCTGCCCCTCACCAGGTCAGTACGATCTTCCCGAAGTTGGTGTCCTGCTCCATGGCCTCATGCGCCGAAACGATATCGCTCATGGGACAGCTGATGCCGACGATGGGCCGGAGGAGAGGCTGCATGGATGCGACCCCCGCGGCCACATGGTGACCGCGGCCACCGTCGTCGGTGAAGGCCGGCAGCACCTGCTCGGTGAATGCCCGCACCAGCGGGATCCGCTCCGTGAGGGCGCGCGTCCGCATGACGCTGCCGATGATTTCGAGCCGCTTGCGGAGGATCGGCTCCAGGCTGACCTCGACGCTGGGGCCCTGCAGGAAGCCGAGCAGGACGAGCCGCCCGCGCGGCGCGAGGGCCTCGAGGTTGGCGGCAAAGGCGGGACCGCCGAGGACATCGACGATGACGTCGACCGTTGGGTAGGGGCGACCCACCGGGTCGCCCGTCGACATCGATCCACCGCGGCCCGGATCGCCCGTACGCATCGATCCACCGAGGCCCGGGTCGCCCGTACGCGTCGATTCACCGGGGCCCGGGTCGCCCGTACAGATCGATTCGTCGAGACCGAGCAAAGCCGCCTGCCGCAGCTTGTCGGCGGAACGCGAAGTCCCGATGGACGTGGCGCCGAGCCAGTGGGCCAGTTGCACCGCGGCGGTGCCGACGCCGCTGCCGACGGCATGCAGCAGCACCCGCTCGCCCCGCTGGAGTTTCCCGCGGATGACGAGTGCATCCCATGCGGTGAGGAACGCCTCGGGAATCGCGGCGGCATGCGCAGAGTCCAGCGCCGCGGGAATGGCCATCGTCTCGTCCTGGTGCACCACGACGTACTCGGCGTGCGCGCCGCCACCGACGAGACCCATGACCCTGTCACCCACCCGCCAGCGGGTGACGCCGGGTCCGAGCAATTCGACCGTGCCGGCGTACTCGAGGCCGGGAATGTCGGCCGGCCAGCCGGGCGGCGCGGGATAGCGGCCGCGGCGCTGCAGAATGTCGGCGCGGTTGAGGCCCGCCGCCTCGACCCGCACCCGCACCTGCTCGGGGCCAGGCACCGGTGTGGGTGCCTCACCGAGTTGCAGAACCTCGGGACCACCGGCAGCGGTGTGGATGATGGCGCGCATATAAGAGGAAGGGAGTGAGTGTGAGCGGTGATGAAGCGAACGGGAACAGTGCGCCTTGCCGTGCCCCGATCAGGGCAGCCGCAGCGTGCCTTCGGCGGTAATGACAGCGGTGCCGGCAATCGTCACGGCGGTGATCGCATCGCGCGGTCCGTCGACCTGGACCTCGATGCGGCTGGGGCGGTGCATCCAGTGGCCCTGCTCCGCCACGAAGTTCGGCTTGGGGCTGAGTCCGTAGTGCCAGAGGTAGGCGGCCATGCTGCCGGTCGCCGAACCGGTGGCAGCATCCTCGGGCAGATCGGGAAAGACACCGAACTGCCGGGCAAAGGTGTCGCCCTCAGCCGTCACGCCGCCGAGGCAGAAGAGATGCGGGCTGAAGAAATCGCCGTCGGCCTTGAGGGCAAGGAAACGGGGGACGTCGAGCGTCGCGCGGCGGAGCGCGGCGTGAGTGCGGAGCGGCACCATCAGCATCGGGGTGCCGGTGCTCACCGTCTGCACCGGTGCCTCGGTGCGGAGCTCGCCGGCGGTGAGTCCGAAGGCGGGGGCCACGATATCGGCGGCGTAGCGCCGCAGAAAGACCGGCGGCCGCTGGCGCATGTGGAGCCGCATGCCACCGTCGCCGAATCGCTCGAGCGTGACGGTGATCTGGCCGGCGGTGAGCTGGACATCGAACACGGTGGCGCCATCGGCGCCGAGCCGGCCGGTGGCGAGCAGCGCGTGGAGAGTCGCGATCGTGGGGTGACCGGCGAGCGGAATCTCCTCCGCCGGGGTGAAGTAGCGGAGCGCGACAGTGTTGCCCCGGATCTCGCGCACGAACGCGGTCTCTGCCTGGTTCATCTCGCGGGCAATATCCAGCATCTGCGCATCGGTGAGCGTCCCGGCGTCGAGGATCACCGCGCAGCCGTTGCCGGCGTAGGAGCGGGTGGTGAAGGCGTCGACCAGCAGGAAGGGCAGTTGAGCCATGGCGGGAATCTAGCGGACCGATGACCGACTTCACCCACCTCCACGTGCATTCCTGGTTCTCATTCGGCCAGGGGGTGTCGAGCCCCGCCACGCTGGTCGAGGCGGCGGCGGCGCGCGGCTACACCACGCTGGCCTGCACCGACACCAACGGCGTCTATGGCGCCATCGACTTTCAGCAGGCGGCGCTGGCGCACGGCATCCGCCCGATCCTCGGCGCGCAGCTGGTGTCAGGCGATCAGGAGGCGGTGGTTCTCGTCGAGTGTCTCGCCGTGAAAACGTTTT
>JANOFA010000019.1:0-1608 GCA_031413355.1 Gemmatimonadota bacterium
GGTGAGTGACCCTGTCGCCGCGCCACAGCTCGTCGGCAACCGCCGCCGCACGCATCCACTCCTTCACGTACACCGCCCGCGGCCGCCATCCGCGACGGTCCCGCCAGGCCTGTGCAGCGGCCCACCCGGTGATCCGGGCAAGCCGCAACGGGTGGCGCAGGCCGACGCGACGGATGGGTCCGAACGCTTCTGGCAGGTTCTCGCGCAGCCAATGGTGAGAATAAGGGCGGCAAGAAAGGGAACCCAAGCTGTCGTTACGGTTTGCACCCTACTTTGCTGTGCAGAGTTGGCGGTGGGCGGTAAGCGATGGACGATGGACGATGGACGATGGCCCGAAGCTAACACCGAGCGGAACGACGAGCGGCGCGTCTCCGCCTACTCCATACCGCCCAACGCCTGCGCGCTACTGCACCGTCACAGCCTGGCTGGCGGAAACGGTCGTGATATAGCCGGGGATCGACACCGAGATCACCGTTGACCCGACGGCCACCGGGTCCATTCCTACTCCAGAAGTCCCCACCGAGAAGGGGGTGTAATACGTGCCGGGCGCGATCTGCGCCGTCTGCGTCGCGGCCCCGGTCGGCTGCGCGGTGGTCACCAGCGCGGCCGCGCTCACGTTGGTGGTATTGAACGTGACCGTGAGGTTGCCGGGGCCACCAAAGCGCAGATTCTGCACCGGGCTCACCCCGTTCCCCGACGGCAGACCGATGTAGGCGTACACATCTACCGTCGCTGCAGTCGAGGCAATTGTGGCAGGAACGGCCACAACCTGCACAGCGGACTGCACCACCGATATCGAAGCGGTCCCGTTGGTGAAGCCCGGGGCGCTCGCTGTGACGGTGGTCGTTGTTCCCTGGGTCTGCCCTTCCAGCCCCTGCACGTAGAAGCCCACACTCTGGGTGCCGTTGGCCACCGGGATGGTAATCTGGCTCGCGCCCGCCGTCGTGGAGTTGGGCGAGAGCAGCATCGCCGCATTTGAACTGGTCAGCGTCACCGTAACACCGCCGTGCGCCGAGCCGCCGAGGGAGAAGTTGCTGGTGGTCTGCAGCCCGCTTCCCACCGTTACCGGATTCACCGAGATGCCGGGCACGGATACCGTTACGGTCTGAGTCGAATTGGTCGTCGCGATGAAACCGGTCGCCGACACGCCCACCGTCGTCGTCCCCGCCGAAAGCGGGTGGAACGCCACCCCGCCCGACGTCGTGTCGAACGGCGTGTAGTAGGTCCCGGGCACGATCTGCGCCGTCTGGGTCGCCCCCGCCGGCGTCGCCGCCTTGAGCAGCTCGCCGACGCCCGCCGGGGAGGTGAACGTCACCGTCAGGTTGCCGGGACCACCAAAGCGCAGATTCTGCACGCTCACGCTGTTGCCCGACGGCACCCCCACATAGGCATACACCGCGTTCGAGGGCGACAACAGCGTGGTCGTCCCCGGAAGCCCGCTCACCATGATGCCGCTCTGGACCACGGTGACGGATGCGGTCCCATCGGTATCGACATGCTCGACAGTGAGCAGAACCAGCCCTCGACAGATCGAACACCTGTTCGTTAGACTGGTTGGATGGAGCGTGTTTCGCTACAGGACCGTCGTGAACGGCTGACCCAACTGGT
>JANOFA010000020.1:0-1131 GCA_031413355.1 Gemmatimonadota bacterium
GCTACCTGCCCACCGCCGCGACCCTCGCCGCCTTCCTCGATCTCGCCGCCGACGACCTGGCGGATACCCCGGTCTGGCCGCAGGATCGCGACGGGCTGAGCTGGTCGCACGATCGCACGCTGCTGGACGCGGATGACCACACTGCCGTCTATCCGCTCGCCGGCGAGCTCGCCGTAATGGGCGAGATACTCGCCGCCGCCGCGCGGGGCGAGCCGTTCCGTCGGGGCGACGCCTGTGCCGTGGTGGCATCGCTCGAGGCCACCCGCACAACTCCCGATGGTCCCGGGCTCGCCCTCCTCGTGCTCGAGGACCGCGCGGTCTACCAGGCCGCCCACGCACTCAACACCGCCATTCTCGCGCTGTCAGTGACCGATGTGCTCGGCATGCCGGCTGAGGAGCGGCGCGAGGCGGCGTTGGCGGGGCTGCTGCATGATATCGGGATGGTGCGACTGCCCGCGGAGATGCTGGGCGACCAGGTGTATTCACCGCAGGACCGGGCGCGGGTGCGGGGACATCCGCTGGAAGGCGCACGACTGCTGCTCCGCCAGTCTGAGCCGTTCGAAACGGCGGCCGTCGTCTCGTACGAGCACCATCTCCGCCACGACGGATCGGGGTACCCCCGGCTCAGCTACCCCCGGGAACCCCATGTGATGAGCCGGATCATCGCCGTCTGCGACGCCTTCGACGCCCTGCTCGCGCCCCGCCCCGACCGGCCGGGCCTGGAATCCACCGTCGCCCTGCTCCACCTGGAGCGGAGTGCGGTGACCCAGTTCGATGGCCGCGTCGTGGGTGCGTTCAGCGAGGCCGTCCTTCGTGGCGGGCGCGAGCGCGGCTTCCACTTGACATCACGAGTGATTTAGTCGTATATCGCATGCCGCGCCCGATTCAGGGCGCCTTCTGCATGAGGCACGCGATGAACGACCCAGCCACAATCCCTGCCGTCCCCCCAATCGAATCCCGCGGCTACGCCCGCCCCGAGGTGCTGGTCTCGACCGAATGGGTCGCGGCCCATCTGAACGATGCGAACGTACGCCTGCTGGAATCCAACGAAGACCTGCTGCTCTACGAGACCGGTCACATCCCCGGGGCGGTGAAGATCGACTGGGTGACCGAGCTCAACGATTCACTCAC
>JANOFA010000021.1:0-7954 GCA_031413355.1 Gemmatimonadota bacterium
TTGTCCGGATGCGCTGATCCTCTGCCACCAGGCCACCCGCCAGTACATCGGTGACTATCGCGAAGCCGCCTGGCTCCGTATCCCGCCGCTCGCCGACTATGTCAGGCTGTACGAGACCGTGGCCAACTTCGTCCATCCCACAAAGACCATCGGGATCTCGCTCAACACTTATGACCTGACCGACGCCGAGGCGCGGGCGGCCTGTGCCGGGGCCACAGCGGAGACCGGCCTCCCCTGCACCGACCCGGTGCGCTTTGATCCCGCGCCGCTCATCGACGCCGTGGCGGCGGCGCGCGACGCCTACCGCCTGGCCCGGGGACTGCGCTGAGCGGGACCCGCTCACCCCGATGCCGCCAGCGCTGACGATTGCCGGACTGACCAAGACGTACGAGGGGCCACCACCGGTCATGGCGCTCGCCGGTGTCGAGCTCAGCGTGGAGGCCGGCGAGATCTTCGGCCTGCTGGGACCGAATGGCGCCGGCAAGACCACGACGGTCGGAGTGTGTACCACGCGGGTGAGGCCGACCGGGGGCGTCGTCACGGTGGACGGCTTCAACGTCGCGCGGAAGCCGGCGGAAGTGAAACGGCGGATTGGCGTCGTGACCCAGCACAATACGCTCGATCGTTCCTGCACCGTCTGGGAAAATCTGTATTACCACTGCCGCTATTTCGGGATGAGCGGCGCTGACGCGCGCAGCCGTACCGACTCGCTGCTGGAGCAGTTCCGCCTCACCGATCGTGCCTCCGCCATGGCGATGACTCTTTCCGGCGGGCTGGCGCAGCGGGTCCAGATCGCCCGCAGCATTGCCCACCATCCCTCGCTCCTCTTCCTCGACGAACCGACCGCCGGCCTCGATCCCCAGAGCCGCCTACTGCTGTGGGAATTGGTCGAGGGCCTTCGCGCGGGTGGCATCACCGTACTGCTGACCACCCACTACATGGAGGAGGCGGAACGGCTGAGCGATCGCGTTGCGATCATCGATCACGGGAAGGTGCTCGTCGTCGGGACACCGGCAGGGCTCAAGCAGGGCCTCGGGGCCAGCACGGTGTGCGAGGTATCGGTGGATCGGGTGGATGAGGGCCTGCTGCAGGCGATTCGCGCTTTGCCCACGGTGCACGACGCAGTCCGCACCGAGCGTGGTGTCCGGGTGTTGGCCGGCTCGCGCGAAGGCCTGCTGCCACGGCTGGTCGAGGTGGCGCTGGGCTACGGGCTGACGGATGTCGCAGTGCACGAGCCGACGCTGGAGACGGTCTTCATCCAGATGACGGGCAGGGAACTCCGTGATTGAGTCGAACCCGGTTCGATCGCCGGGCGTGTCGCTCGGCGCTTTTTCCACCACAAGTGCGGTGTGGGGGCTGGTGCTGCGAGATCTGCGCGTCCTGCGCCGGAACCTCGGGCCGTTCGTCGTGCGCACCGTCATGAACCCGATGCTGTTTGTCTTCGTCTTCACCTATGTCCTGCCGCGGATCGGGCAGGGGGTCATGCCTGGTCCGGGCGGGGCGACCTATGCGACGATCCTGGTGCCGGGCCTCGTGGCCGTCGGCATGATCTTTACCGGGATCTCGGCAGTGGCCCTCCCGCTCTCGATGGAACTGGGCGGTACCCGGGAGATCGAAGATCGAGTCCTCGCCCCGATTCCGGTCGAACTCGTCGCCATCGAGAAGCTCTGCTTCGGTGCAGCGCAGGCGACGCTGGGTGGCGCCGTCGTGCTGCCGCTGGTGACCCTCATTCCGGCCACTGCGGTGCACGTGCGGATCGAGGACTGGCCGCTGTTTCTCGTGGTGCTCCTTCTCGCCAGCCTCGCCGCCGGCGCCCTCGGCCTGGCCCTCGGCACCGCGGTTCGGCCGCAGCAGATCGGGCTGATGTTCGCTGTCGTCGTCACGCCGATCATGTTCCTCGGCTGCGTCTACTACCCCTGGGCGATGCTGCACACGATCCCCTGGCTGCAGTGGCTCGTGCTGCTGAATCCGCTGGTCTACATGAGCGAAGGTCTCCGCGCCGCGCTCACGCCCGATGTGCCGCATATGCCCACCTGGGCGTTCCTGAGCGCACTGACACTGTCGACGTTCCTGCTCGGCGCCTTCGGCGTGCGAGGCTTCGTCAAGCGGACGATCAGCTGAGGACCGAGTCGCCCTTCCGAGCGCGCGCTGCGACCGCAGCCTACCCGGTATCCGTCCGAGGAAACGGAGCGACCGTTCTGTCATTGCGAGGGAGCGAAGCGACCGTTCTGTCATTGCGAGGGAGCGAAGCGACCGAAGCAAACTCAAGCGGCATCGCGCTCAACCCACGGGGATCGCTTCCCTGTCAAAAATCCCGCCGCCGGAAACGGCGCAGGCCAAAGGCGAGCGGAATCACGGTCCACAGCAGCAGCGCGACGAGCGCCACCGCGAGTCCAAGCCCGGTGCCGAGAAACTGATTGAAGATCGCGCCGGTGTACCCCATCAGCGCTGAGACATCCAGCTCAAGCAGAAGCAGCACCCGGCCGAGGTCGAGCGGATTGAGCAGCGTCAGGATGAGGAGCGGTGTCTCCAGGGGGTAGTCGGCAAAGACCGTCACGGCCAGCAGAACCAGCCCATCGTAGACGACGGCGCAGGCCAGCCAGACCATCAATGCCGCGCCGAATCCCATCGCCCGATCCTCGAATCGCAGCGCCAGCAGGAATGCGATCGCGGTGAACGATGCGGTCAGCAGCCCGCCGGTTCCCAGCAGCTGCAGTACCGCGTAGACCGGTATCTCGCCATCGCCGGCGTGCAGCAGGAACGGCAGGCCGACTCCAATTGTCACCGCGCCGATCAGCGGGAGGGCCAGCCCGCCCCACAATCCGGCGAACATCGCTCCCCGCCCGACCGGCTGCGCCAGCAGCAACTCGATGAACTCGCGGGCGGTGTAGAGGTAGAGTGTCCCGAAGGTCAGTGCCACCAGCGGGACGAAGATGAGCACGAGGTTCAGCAGGCTCAGCACGACCCGCTGCCCGTCACCCCCCAGCCTGAAGAGGGCCTCCGTCAGGATCAACAGCACAGCAGTGTAGGCCAGGACCCACCGGTTCCGGGCGATGTCGCGGAGCTGATAGCCCAGGATCTTTCCCGCAGTCGTCATCACGCCGTCTCGCTCTGCATCAGCGTCGCGATTCCCACTTCCAGCCGTTCGGCGCCGGTCTGATGCAGCAGCTGCTGCACCGGGCCGTGAAACCGGACTCGCCCCTCCAGCAGGAAGATGATGTCGACGGCCATCTCCTCGAGTTCACTCAGGGTGTGCGAAGCCAGCAGCACCGAGGCACCTCGTTCCCGTGCTGCCAGAAGGTGGCGCTTGAAGACGCCACTCGCCACCGGATCCAGGCCGGCGGTGGGTTCGTCGAGGATCAGCAGGTCGGGACGAAACAGGAAGGCCAGTCCGGCCGAGAGCTTCTGCCGCGTGCCACCAGACAGTGTGTGAATCCGTTTGGGGAGTTCCGCCGCCAGTGCAAACTCGTCGAGCAGCGCCCGATCCGGTGCTACGGTTGGACCGCGAAGGTCCCCAATCATCTCCAGGACTTCCCGCCCAGTCAGATTCTCGGGAAATCGCGCGGCCTGCGGCATGTAGCCGATCTTGCGGCGATAGCGCTCATCCCCATTCACCGCGCAGCCCAGCACCGACAGCCGACCGGCGTCCGGTCGGACCAGGCCCAGGATGGACTTGATGAGGGTCGACTTGCCGGCGGCGTTCGGGCCGACGAGCCCCGTGATCCGGCCGGGTACCACCGCGAGGTCGATCCCCCGGAGCACCTGCAGCTCGCCGAATCGTTTGGTGAGGCCAGCGGCGTCGATCACCAGCGGAGCGTTCATCGGTCCGCCGTCGCTGGAGCTGCCCATACCATCCGGGGCCGGCGATCCAGCATCGTCGCCGGCGTCAGCACCGGCGCCACTCGCTCGGCGGCGTCCAGCAGGGAGACGAAGAAGCTCCGGAGCAGGATCAGGGCCGGTTCGTTCTGCTGTACCACAAAGGCAAAGAGCCGCACCGGCGCGAAGGGGACATCACCGAAGCCGTCCCGGTCCAGATCGTAGCCGGTGTAGCGGTCCCAGCTGTTGCCCTGGAAGACGCTGGCCGCGCTGGCACCGTTGGTGCTCACGTCAAACGAGTTGCCTTCGAACCGGTTGTCGAGGAAATGGGTGTCCTGGGCATTGGCCATCACCCGGACTCCCCACCCATTGCGCAGGAATGCGTTGCCCCGGACCTCGACCCGATTGGTCCCCTCGGCGTACAAGCCTGCGGAATTCTCCACGAAATGGTTGCGCTCGACCCGGCTGTCACTGATGTCCTTCAGCAGCAGCCCGTAGGCGGAGTTGCCCTGGCTGCGTTCGAAGCGGTTGTTGATGATGGTCACCTCGTGGCTGTACATCACCGCTACGCCGGCCCGATTGTCGAGGAAGCTGTTCCCCGTGTACTCGCAGCCATGGGAGAACATAAAATGCAGCCCATAGCGGAGGTTGTGCGTGCTGGTGTTGCCGCGAACCTGGGCGTCGGTGGTGAACTCGAAGTAGATCCCGTCGCGGTGGCCCCGGACGACATTGTCCTCCACCACCAGCCCGGTGGAGCTCCAGCTGTGAATGGCATTCCCGCTCAGCGACTCCGTCCGGCCTGAGCCCCGCACCCGGTTCCCGCGGATGGTGCAGCCGACGACCCTTTGCAGATAGATCCCGTAGGCATTGTCCAGCAGCGTGTTGTCCTCGATCAGACAGCCGTGGGTTGCGATCACCCGAATCGCGGCCCGGTCCTCGGAGGTACTCGCTCCCACGTTCCGGATCACCAGCCCGCGAATGGTGACGCTGTCGGCCGTGACCCGCAGCATCTCGTGATCGCCACCGGCATCGAGAACGGGCCAACCCTCGCCGAGAATGACGACGCGCCGGGTGATGGTGAGCGTGGGTTCGGCGTAGATACCGGGCCGTACCCGGATGGTATCTCCATCGCGGGCGACTGCCAGGGCTCGGCCCAGCGTCGGCAGTGCGGTCCCAGGCGAAACAGTCAGCACCCGAGATTGCAGCGATGAGAGCGTGACGAGCAGGGCCAGGGAGAGCGCCATCATCACCGGGTGGCCGGGTGTGCGTGGGCCAGGGCGCGGACGTCACTCCAGCGATGCAGACTGCCGCCGTGGGCGGCAAGCACGCTGTCGGCTTCAGCGCCGGGGCGGAGGGCAATCAGGCCGCTCGACATCGGGGTCCTGATGGAAGATGTCTTGAGGTACGTGGCGGAATCGGCCGGGATCCAGAGGGCCGGAGCCACGAAGCTGGCGACCCACGCAGCGCGGATCGGTGTTCCCGACTCCCTCAGCCAACTGGCGAGGCAACCGAAATCATCAAACACAAACGTCTTGCCGGCCGGGGTGATCGCCTCGGCGGTGAAACGGGGATCCGCGACGGTCATGTGGCAGTGGGTGCACGGCTCTTCGCCAAAGGCGATCGGCCGCGGTCCACCCGGCTGGCACGCGGTCAGGAGCACGCACAGCGACGCGATCGAGGGGAACGGGGAACGGGGAAGGGGGAACGGGGAAGCGGCCATCTCAGGCATGGGTCGCGCGTCCCGCACGATGCTCGCGGAACACCATAATCACTCCAACCGCCAGCGCCGCGATCAGCACCCAGCCGCCCGCCGCGGGCCAGCTGGTGGCGAAGAAGTTGAGCAGCTGCTTGTTGCCGATCAGGGGTGGCTGATAGCTCATGCCAGTGATCTTGATGATAGCATCCGGGGCGAGGTTGTGCCCGTAATCGTAGCCCCACCGGTAGAAGTCGGCGAGACCCGCGATGGCGCCCAATGCGAAGAGCCCGACCCACCCATAGAGGAAACGACGCTTCCCTGCGGCCGCGGCTGCCAGCCCCAGGCCGATCAGCCCCGCGACCAGCCAGGGCATGTAGCGCAGCTCGGGGATGTCGCTCGGCGTGATCACCTTCATCCCGATGTAGTGATTCAGGTTGTTGATGCTGTTCAGGTCCTGCGGTTTCTCCCCGACGATCTCGCTCACCCCGATGTACAGTCCCAGTCCCTCGGGGTACTGCGGCGCGATCAGGCCGATGTGCCAGAGAGGGAAGGCATAGACCAGCGCCAGCGAGAGTGAGATGGCGGCCAGCAGAAGCCGGGTGGAGCGTGACATGGTGATCTCACGGGAAACAGGACGGGAGGGGCACGCTGCCCCTCCCGTCACTCTGTGGTCCAGCTAGTTGGCCGTGTTGAACGTGACGGTCACGGGCGAACCCTTGGGAGAGACCCTGATGTAGCCCTGCATCTCCTGGTGCAGCGCAGAGCAGAAATCGGTGCAGTAGAAGGGGAAGACTCCAACCCGCTCCGGCATCCAGACGATCGTCCGGGTCTGCCCCGGCATCACCAGCAATTCGGAGTTACGGATCCCCGTCACCGCGAAGCCGTGTGGCACATCCCAGTCCTGCTCCACGTTGGTGAGGTGGAAGTAGACGCTGTCGCCGACCTGCACGCCTTCGATATTGTCCGGCATGAAGTGGCTGCGGATGGCGGTCATGTAGACATGGACCACGTTTCCCTTCCGCTCAACCCGGGCGTCCTTCTCCGAGATGACCCTGAACGGATCCTTGTTGCTGGCCAGGTCGAAGCTGCGGATCTGCTGGTCCTTTATCTTGGAAGCCGCGATGGCCTGGGCGTAGTGCGGCTCGCCGATGGTGGGAAAGTCCAGCAGCAGCTTCATCTTTGCGCCGCTGATATCGATCAGCTGGGCCGACTGGGTCAGCTCCGGGCCGGTCGGCAGGTAGCGGTCCTTGGTGATCTTGTTGAGCGCGACGACATACTTGCCATCGGGCTGACGAGTGTCGCCGCCGATGACCATCAGGTGCCCGATCGAATAGTACGCCGGGATCCGGTCGAGGACGGTGCAGTCCTTGACCCGCCATTTCACGATTTCCGAGGAAAGGAACATCGAGGTGTAGGCATATCCATCGGCGTCAAACTCGGTGTGCAGCGGGCCCAGGCCGGGGTCCTTCACCTCGCAGGCGCTCACCGCCTCGTACTTCAGCACCGGAATGCCGCCGATGTCGCGGTCGAATGCCTTGTCTGCGATTGCCTTCTGTATGCGCGAGAAGGAGGCCACCGGGATCATCGCCGCGAGCTTTCCCCCGGCCGCGATGAATTCGCCCGTCGGATCGACATCAACGCCGTGCGGGGACTTGGGGGTGGGGATGTAGTAGAGGAGTCCGGGACAGTCGGCCGGCTCCAGCACCGTGGATCCCGACAGCATCTCCGAGTGCGCCACATCCGCCTCATCCACCCAGTTGTGGGCGTACTTGCCTGGCCAGGTCTTGCCCTTCCCCTGCGCCACGCACTGTTCGCCCTGCTTCCAGTTCACCGCGGCGATCACATCCTTGTCGTTCTGGGAGGCGTTGCGTTCCTTGAGCGTGTTGGACTGCTCAGTGTTGTACGCGGTGAAGAAGGCCCAGCCATGCGACGGACCCTTCCCCGGCCGTGCCAGGTCGTAGTCGAACCCCGGGACATGGATCTGGAAGGCGAGCGTCAACTTGCCCGTCTCCTTGTTCACGGCCACGAACGAGATCATTCCGCTGAAGGTCTCCTTGTAGGTGGAGATCGACACATCCTTCTGCGGGGTTGGCACGCTGAACCGGGTGGCCGAGACCACGTACTCGGTGCCCTGGGTGACGAACGGCGAGGCGTGGTTCCCTGCGCCATTGGGGATCTCGAGGATCTCCTTGGTGTTCATTTCCGAGAGATCGATCCGGGCCACCCGTGGGGTGTTATTCCCGTTGATGAACAGCCACCGCCCGTCATTCATCCCGTCGGTACGGGAGAGCGAGGGGTGGTGGGAGTCATCCCAGGGCACAAACCCGTAGCTGGTCTCCAGCAACGGCTTGCTCTGCTCGCTGTAGCCATAGGACTTTTCCGCGTCCTGGGAGAAGACCGGGATCACCCGGAACAGCCGACCGGAGGGAAGGCCGTAGACGC
>JANOFA010000022.1:0-2877 GCA_031413355.1 Gemmatimonadota bacterium
AGCGCGTCCAGGTTGGGCGTCTTGCACACGGGATTGCCGTAACAGCTCAGGCAAGTGGCCAGGTCTTCGCTAATGATGAAGAGCACGTCCGCCCTGCTGATCGACCTCCCGGAGCGGCGGCTGTTCGTGTTTGGCGCCATCTTCACGGCGGCGGACACGATCTTCCTCCTGATGCTGCTGCTCTTTCTGGCCTTCTCGCTGTTCTTCTTCACCTCCCTCTTTGGCCGGCTCTGGTGCGGCTTCGCCTGTCCGCAGACTGTCTTCCTCGACACCTGGATTCGCCCGCTCGAGGAGTGGATCGAGGGCGACTGGGTCCATCGGCGCAAGCGGGATGAAGCCGGCTGGACCGTTGACCGGGCGTGGCGCAAGGCGCTGAAGTGGAGCGTCTTCCTGGGGATCGCCTTCGTGATTTCCATGTCGTTCGCGAGTTACTTCGCGGGGGCGCGACCGCTGTGGGGCGGTCAGGGCAGCGCGCTCGAGTACACGATTGTCGGCATCTTCACGCTGATCTGGTTCCTGGACCTCGCCTGGTTCCGGGAGCAGTTCTGCAATTACCTCTGTCCCTACGCCCGCTTCCAGAGCGCGCTGACCGATCCCGAAACGTTGATGGTCGAATACGTCGTGCCGCGGGGCGAACCACGCGGCGGGGCGGACGCCAAGGAGGCAGGTCGCTGCATCGAGTGCAACAAGTGCGTGGTGGTCTGCCCCCAGGGTATCGATATCCGGGATGGCTTCCAGCTCGAGTGCATCGCCTGCGCCCGTTGCATTGACGCCTGCGACATCGTCATGGACAAGCTGGGACACGAGACCCTGATCACCTGGTCCTCGTCAACGTCGACCGGTACCAGGAGCAGCCGGCGGGTGCGGCCGCGCACTGTCATCTATGGCAGCATGCTGATGGGGATCGCGGCGACTGGAGCCACGCTGCTGACCGGCCGGGTGCCGTTCGACGCCGCGGTGCAGCGCGCCCCAGGCTCCCTCTTCACCATGGATGCCGACGGGTACGTCCGGAACACCTATCTGCTCCGCGTCACCAACAAGCAGGCGACGTCCGACAAGGTGCCTTTCCACATCCGGGTCGATGGCCTGCCCGATGCACAGATCCTGGTGCAGGATGTCGCGCTGGGCACCACGGAGAGTGCGACGATCCCGCTGATCATCCGGATCAGGGCCGACGAGCACCTCCCACGGACGATCCCGTTCGATGTTCGGGTCTCGTCACCCTCGAACCACATCGATATCGCCGCCACCTTCAAGACGGAGGGCCACATTGGCACCGACACGCAGTAGCCCGGCGGGGCGCCGCTGGCCCTGGGCGATCGCCCTTGGCCTCTTCCTCGTGATCCTGGTGAATGTCGCCTTTGCCTGGATCGCCATCTCGGGGGCGGACCCCGTTGTCAGCTCCTACACTACCGAGTCGCGCTAGCGCGATGGCGGCGGGGCCGCGCGACGTCTCGGCCCGTGACGTCAACGGCCAGGCCGCCGCGCAATGCCCGCATTGCGGCACGCCGGTCGAAGGCATGGCCGACGCCTTCTGCTGCGCCGGCTGCGAGGTCGCGTCCCTGATCATCAGCGACGCCGGCCTGGAGCGGTACTACGCCGAGCGCACGGCATTCGCACCCCGCCCCGAAGCACAGGGCGGGGTCGACTGGAACGCCCTGCCGATCACGCCCGGAGCAGATGGCCGGTGCGAGACCCGACTCATGGTCGAGGGACTGCGCTGCGCGTCCTGTGTCTGGGTCACCGAGCGAGTCCTGGAGCGTACGCCCGGCGTCACCCAGGCGACGGTGAGCTATGCGACAGGCCGGGCAACACTGCGCTGGGACCCGGCGCAGGTCGACCTCGCCGCGCTGGCACGTCGGATCGGCGCGCTGGGGTATCGGCCCCGCCCGCTGGGAGTGGAGGCCTCCGCCGATCGGAGTCTGCTGCTGCGCCTCGGCGTCGCCGGCTTCGCGGCGATGAACATCATGCTGCTCGCCACCACGATCTACGCCGGCTGGTGGGATGGCATGGACCCGCGATACGCAGCGCTCTTCCAGTGGACCACACTGATCCTCGCCACTCCGGTGGCGCTGTGGTGCGCCCAGCCGTTTTTCGCCGGTGCCTGGAGCGGTCTCCGGCATGGCGTGTTGCACATGGACCTCCCCATCGCGCTGGGCATCGCAATCCTCTACCTCCAGGGACTGGTCGCCACACTCGTGGGTCGCGAGGGCTATCTCGATTCGCTGGCGATGCTGGTCTTCCTGCTCCTCGCCGGCCGCGTCCTCGAGTGGCGGGGGCGCCGCGGGGCGGCGGACGCGGCCGCGGCGCTGGTCGGTGTCGTACCGCGCACGGCACGGCGACTGCGCAGCGAGGTCACCTCCGCGGGTGGCGCCGGCGTGGCCGTCGAATCCATGGAGACCGTCGCTGTGGGTGACCTCCACCCCGGCGACCGCATCGACACCGGCACCGGGGAGGAGATCGCGGCCGATGGCATCGTCCTGGAAGGCTCCGCCCAGGTAAGGATGGCGCTGCTGACCGGCGAGGCTGCGCCCGTGCTCCTGGGTCCGGGCGACCGAGTCGTCGCGGGGACGCTGCTTGTCGAAGGTGCCCTGACCACGCGGGTGGAGGCCGTCGGGGAGAACTCGGTGGTCCATCGCATGGCTGCGGAGCTGGCGGTGGCACAGGACCGTGGCACCGCGCCAACCTCGGCTGACCGCATCGCACCCTGGTTCACCGCGATCACGCTTCTGGTCGCCAGCCTGACGCTCGCCTCATGGTGGGCGCTCCGCGGGAGCGACATCGCGATCGCACGTACTGTGGCGGTGCTGGTCGTCGCCTGTCCCTGCGCACTGGCGCTCTCGCAGCCGCTCGCCGCCGCCGCGGGACTCGGTGCGG
>JANOFA010000023.1:0-2199 GCA_031413355.1 Gemmatimonadota bacterium
GCGGAAGGGTCGGCCTGCCCGGTGGCTGCAGGTGCTGGGCGACGACATCGGTGACCCAAACGCCGCCGCCCGCGAGGCGATGGCCTTCGACCACGTCTTCGTCGGCGCGACCGGAGCCGTCACCGCCTTTGACCGCTTCGGCGTGAAGCACGCGCATTACCTGGCGGTCGGCTGCGATCCCTCGGTGCACAAGCCGCTCAGCGCCCGCGGACCGTTCCGGGCCAACGTGGTCTTTGCGGGCGGCGCCACGCCCAGGCGCGAAAAAATGCTGGTCGAGCTGGTCGAGTTCGGCCTGGCCCTCTGGGGACCGGGGTGGAGGAAGACCACCCTCAAGGATTACTGCCGCGGGGAGCTGCCCAGCACCGAGGACTTCGTGCGGGCATACGCCGGAGCCACCGTTGCGGTCAACGTGCACCGCACCAGCACCGGAGATCGGGGTGGCGATGCCAGCGGGGTGAATCGCCGGGCCTTCGAGGTCGCTGCGATTGGCGTGACCCAGGTGGTGGATGTGCGGCTGGATCTGGCCCAGCACTTCGAGGATGGTGCCGAGGTGCTCACCTACACCACGGCGGAACAGCTGCGTGGACAGGTCAAGCGGGCGTTGCAGGAGGACAAGTATCGCGATCGTCTCTCCGCCGCCGCACGCCAGCGGGCGCTGCACTCCCACACCTACATGCACCGGATGAAGGCGCTGCTGGATGTGGCGACGGGGCAGGCGACGGGGCAGGCGCTAGGCGGTGGGCGATAGGCGATAGGCGGTGCCGCCTCGCGCCTACCGCCTATCGCCTCTTGAACTACACGTCACTCTCCGCCCTGACACCCGCCGGCAGTACCCCCGTCGCCAGAAACGCCCGATACATCCGCACATACCCTTCCGCCAGCGTCAGGTGACTGAACCAGCGCTCGGCCCGCGCCCGGCAGGCTGCGGGATCCTTTGCGGCCATCGTCGGCAACAGGGCGATCAACTCCTCCAGCGTGTCGCCCTGTCCGGCGACATCCGGGGCGAGCACCTCCGCCAGTGAGCCGCGCCGGGTACCCAGCACCGGCGTCCCGCTCCACAGCGACTCGATCAGCGTCAGCCCGAACGGCTCATCCCACAGCGCCGGCATCCACATCAGCCGCGCACCGGCAAGCAGCGTCGCCTTTTCCGCGCCGTCCACGGTACCGACAAACTTCACGAACCGGCTGAGCGACGGCCGCCAACCCCCCGCGACCACCAGCTTCCGCTCGGCGAGCTTTGCGCCGGCAATGGCCCACTGATAGCCCTTGCTGGAATGCAGCCGGCCAAGGAAGAGGTCGTAGTCGTCCTTGGTGGCGCGGAACTGGAGGTCGGCGGGGTCGAGGCCGTTGTAGACGAAGGCGGTGCTGCCGTGGCGCGTGGCGTGATCGGCGCTGACGTAGATGGTGTTCGGTGGCCGGACGGCGCCGGGCTTTGTGGTGCCTTGCAGGGTCCAGACCCAGGGCACGCCGGGCGGGACGCGCAATGGATAGAAGGCGTGCAGGATCTCTGTGCCGGCCGGAATCAGGGGGGTGAGATCCAGCGTGGGGTCGCGGAGCCGGGCCTGTGGCACCGTGACCAGGCGTGCTTCGGGGATCCGCGTGCCGGGGGGCGCGAGCAGCGTCACCTCATGTCCCAGCGCGGCGAGTCCCCGCACCAGCGAGACGACCACCCGTTCCGTCCCGCCGTAGCCCTGCACCGGCAGGGCGGTATGATGCACCAGCACCACGCGCATATCTTTACGCCTTCGATTGATCCATCAAGACCGTGGAGCGCATGCGCATCAGCGGAGTCAGTCTCATCAAGGACGCGGTGCGGCTCGACTTTCCCCTGCTCGAGTCCCTCCGCTCCATCCTGCCGCTGTGCGATGAACTCATCGTCAATGTCGGGCCATCGGTCGACGGCACGCGAGCGCTGGTGGAGCGACTGGCGGATCCGCGGCTGCGCATCATCGAGGGCGAGTGGTCGGCCGGACAGGGCGGGGCGGTGCTGGCCGTCGAGACCCAGCGGGCGCTCGCCGCCGCCACCGGCGACTGGGCAATCTACATCCAGGCCGACGAAGTCCTGCACGAGGATGGTGTCGCCCCGCTGCGGCAGGCCCTCGCCGCGGCAGATCCGGATAGTAACGTCGAGGGATTGCTGGTGGATTTTCTCCACTTCTATGGCAATACCGACCGGATTGGCCGCGGGCGCGCCTGGTA
>JANOFA010000024.1:0-1498 GCA_031413355.1 Gemmatimonadota bacterium
ATCGCTGAACGCTGAACGCTGAACGCTGAACGCTGAACGCTCCAAGCTAACGGCCAACGGCCAACGGCTAACGGCCCTTGGCCAACTGCTTCCACAATGACCTTGCTGCCCCTCCTCGCCCTGCCCTGGCTGCTCTCTCCGCTCGCACTGATTCGTCTGGCCAGGAAGACGCCCTCCCTGGAAGAGCATCCCGCCGTCGAAGACGGTCCGCTGGTCAGCGTGATCGTCCCAGCGCGGAATGAGGCGGCCACGATCACGACGGTCATCACCTCTGTCCTCGCCACCACTTACCGCAACGTCGAACTCATCGTGGTCGACGACCGCTCCACCGACGCGACCGCCGAACTCGTCCGCGGATTTGCCCGCGACGACGCACGCCTCCGGCTGGTCTCCGGCAGCGAACTGCCACCCGAGTGGTATGGGAAGCCTTGGGCCTGCCATCAGGGCGCCCTGGTCGCAACTGGCGACATCCTCCTCTTCACCGACGCTGACACCCGCCACGCTCCCGCCCTGCTCGGCCACGCGGTGAGTACACTCCGGGCGACGGGAGCCGACCTCCTCACAGTCGCGCCGGAGCAGCAGTGCCTCTCCTTCTGGGAGCGCACGGTCATGCCGCAGGTCTGGCTGCTGCTCGGCCTGCGCTACCACCCCGACACGGTGAACCAGGCCCGGCGCGCCAGCGACGTGATCGCCAACGGCCAGTTCATCATGATCCCGCGCGCCACCTACGAAGCGCTGGGCACCCACGCCGCAGTCCGCCACGAAGTAGCCGAAGACCTCGCCCTGGCTCAGCACTACTGGTCGGCCGGAAAGCGGCTGCATTTCGCCTTCGCCGAACGGCTCATGACGACCCGGATGTACAGCAATCTGCCAGAGATCATCGCGGGGTGGTCGAAGAACATCTACCTCGGTGGCCGGCGCTCCTACCCCGATGAACCGTGGCTCCGCGCCCTGGTCCCGGTAACCCTGAGCGTCGCGATGGGCTTCTGGCTGCTGCCGCCGGCGCTGCTGGTGCTCTCCCTGGTCGGTGTCACCCCGGCCGGCCTCCTGACCCCTGCACTGCTCGCGACCCTGGGGAGCGCCACCTTCTGGTCCCTCATCTCGTTCGGGATGCAGATTCCCCCGAAGTACGGGCTGGCCTACCCCCTTGGCGCGGCGATGACACTGTTCATCGTGGCGCGCTCGACGCTACGCGGTTCGGGACGGATCGAGTGGAAGGGGCGGACGTATGGGACGGCGGTGAGTAGGGAGTAGGGAGATGGGAGTAGGGAGGGAGGGGCGACAGGACATTGGGTAGGGGCGGAGCTCCAGCTCCGCCCTGCGGATGGACCGAATGCAGATGCTGTCATCCCGAGCGAAGCGAAGGATCTCTGTGCCCCGGAGCTGAACTCGAGCCTCGGCTCCGGCCTCAAGAGATCCTTCGTCGCTGCGCTCCTCAGGACACGAGGGGACGACCGGCATTCAAGGGCTGGATCTCCTCGGCCGGCGGGTCGTCGCC
>JANOFA010000025.1:0-1013 GCA_031413355.1 Gemmatimonadota bacterium
GGCCCCGCCTTCCCCACCGGCACATGGGAATACGGTGGCCGCATCGGACTCGGTGCCAAGACCCCCATCGGGCCGGTTCGAGTGGAATACAGCCGCGCCCGCGGCGGCCGGGACATGATGTACGTGCGGTTGGGGGAGTGGTTCTAGGGCTGAGCGCTCAGTCGGTCTCTCCGGTCAGGGCTCGCCGTGCCATCCCCTCGAAGCCCGCGGACTCGCCCGCGTCCGGGGCGAAGAGCGAGACGAGGATGCCGGAGAGAAAACCGAGCGGGACACTGATCAGCGCAGGATTCTTGAGCGGGAACCAGGCGTGGTCCTGGTGCAGCAAGTCCACCTGAATCGTGGGTGACAGCGCAATCAGCGTCAATGTGGTCAGCGTGCCCACCAGCATGCTCGTCACGGCACCACCAGTCGTCATGCCGCGCCAGAAGATCGAGAGCACCAGCGCCGGGAAGTTGCCGCTCGCCGCGATCGCGAACGCGAGCGAGACCATGAAGGCCACATTCTGACCCTTGAACAGGATGCCCAGCCCCACCGCCATGAGCCCCAGCACCAGTGTGGCTCCCCGCGCGACCAGGAGTTCCTCCCGCGTGTCCGCGCGGCCACGGCGCCAGACATGGACCCACAGGTCATGCGAGATCGCTGCCGCCCCTGAGAGCGTCAGCCCCGCGACCACTGCGAGAATCGTGGCGAACGCGACGGCGCCGATGAAGCCGAGGAACGGCGTCCCGCCCAGCAGCTCGGCCAGCAGCGGCGCGGCCATGTTGCCACCAGCATCCACCGCCCGGATGCGCTCGGGCCCCACCAGCACCATCGCACCAAAGCCCAGTACGAACGTCATCAGGTAGAACGCCCCGATCAGGCCGGTGGCGTAGAACACCGATTTCCGCGCCGCCTTGGCATCCGGAACGGTGAAGAACCGCATCAGGATGTGGGGCAGGCCGGCGGTCCCGAACATCAAGGCCATCCCCAACGAAATGGTGTCGAGCGGGTTGGCCACCAGCTTGCCGGGCGAG
>JANOFA010000026.1:0-1397 GCA_031413355.1 Gemmatimonadota bacterium
GTCGCCGCAGCGCTGGCCCGCGCCAGCATCGTGGGGAACACGCCCCAGCTGGCGGACAGCGCCCGCCACCTCGTCGCGCGCTCACTCGGCAATCCGGAAATCGACCCGCCTCGGGAGCTCCCACTCGACGCGGCGTTCGTCTATACCATCCTGGGTGACAAGGCAGCAGCGATCCAGCAACTCAAGGTGTTCGTGGCCGCCAATCCCAACAGTGGCGCCTCGCTCGCCGACCCCAACGGCTGGTGGTTCAAGGACCTGCAGCAGGACCCCGGCTTCCTACGGCTGGTGGGCTCGGGCAGCTGAGCCCAAGGGCCAGTTGTGGCGTCTACCCCACAACGATTGACCGTTTCTAAGCCTGTAACAATTAGCTATCGTATTGCCAGACTGTAGGTTAGTCGATCACTCCCGCTCGCACCGAACCTGCACCGAGTGTCAGCCTTCACACTGCTCCGGCTCAAGCCGGTCATCCGTCAGACCTCATGGCCACTGGAAGGCCCCCATGCGTAAGAAGATTCTCGCCCTGACCCTGGGCGCGCTGCTCCTCGCTTCATGCGATCAGCCGGCAACTAATGGTGGCCTCCCGACCGCACCTTTCATTGGCCAGCAGGCCAACGCGACCTGCCCCGGCCCGCAGGATGCCCAGGGCGCGATCAAGTCGCTCTACCCGGTCGGTCCGGGATTGACCGCTGCCCTCGCGTCCTACGCGAAGCTGCAGGATCAGCTCAAGCCGAAGGGGAGTATCACCGCGGC
Organism: Gemmatimonadota bacterium; assembly: GCA_031413355.1. Classification (GTDB taxonomy): domain Bacteria; phylum Gemmatimonadota; class Gemmatimonadetes; order Gemmatimonadales; family GWC2-71-9; genus JADJOM01. Next base: position 751 of record JANOFA010000026.1, read on the forward strand.
GCAGAATACGGCGATCACCCTGTTACAGACCACCCTGAACCTCTACTACGCGGGCGGGACGATCGGCGGGAGGAACACGACCTCGGCCGGTCGCGTCGTGAATCTGGCCAACATCCTCTATTGTCAGGTCGGACTGCCGGCGCCGAGCATCACGGTGCCATCGCTGGGGGAGGACGGCGTGGTCGGCGTGGTGGGACCGACCTCTCCTGCGACGACGCTGGTGACGACGACCAAGTTCGCCGGCCTGACCGTCCCCGCGGCGGCCGCGCCCACGATGACGATCATCTCGGTGCAGCGACTCCCGGATACGCCGGGCCCGCTCCTCACGCCGCTGGATCAGTATCCGGCGTTCTACGAGTTCACCGCCTCGCCTCCGGTCGCCTTTACCCAGGATCTGCTGGTGGGCGCCTGTACGGTCCAGGACTTTACGCCGCCGGATTTCGGGCGGCTCAAGCTGGCGCACAACGTCGGCACCGCCGCGGTGCTGCTCGACCGGACGGCCGCGCCGTTCCTCGATTGCACCGGTCTGATCGGCATGACGCCGGACTACACCGGACTGCGCGGCTATGCGCAGCGAGGCTGGCACTGGGCCGGTCCGCTGGTGCGGGACCTGTTCCTACCGCGTCCCGCCTACGCCACGATGCTGG
>JANOFA010000027.1:0-2480 GCA_031413355.1 Gemmatimonadota bacterium
CACCTCTCCGATCCGCATTTCGGCGGGCGGGTGGACCTGCCGCAGCTCGCGGTGCTGGAACGGTTCCTCCCCACGCTGGCTCCGCAGGCGATCGTCGTCTCCGGCGATCTCACCCTGCGGGCCCGGCATGGGGAATTCCAGGCTGCGAAGTACTACCTCGGTGAGCTGGCGCGCACCGCGCCGGTGCTGGTTATCCCCGGCAATCACGATGTGCAGTGGTGGGGCAGCCCGCTGGGGATTCGGGGTGAGCAGGTGATGTTCCGGAAGTACCGGCAGTATTTCGGCGAGCAGCTCACCCCGACGCTTGAACTGGACCAGGTCATCATCGCCGGCATGCTGTCGGCGCACGGGGTCGCCCTGGGGTCGATGACCTCCAATCTCAACGACACGGCGGTGAAGGGGCACCTGCCCGCCTCCGAGGTGGCGCGGGTGCGAGCCGTCTTCGCCGCTGCCCCGGTGCACAAGGCGCGGCTCGCGGTGATGCACCACAATGTGCTGCCCGGGGTCCTCTCACATCGCTGGGGACTGGCACGGCCCGAGGCGGCGCAACGGGCGCTGCTCACGCTCGACGCCGATGCCGTGCTCTGCGGACACGACCACACCGAGGGCGCGGGACAGATCGACGGCCGTCTCGTGGTCAGCACCGCCGGGACGCACTCCACCCGAACCCGCGGCGGGCTGCCGTCGGCGTTCAACCTGGTCACCATCGAGGCGACGCATGTCGCCGTCACCCACTACGCCTACGCCCGCGACGCCAGCACCTTCCGCCGGGCCGATACCTCGAAGTTCGTCCGCAGCCGTGTTCCAGCTCAGTCTCTGGGCTGATTTCGTCGCGGCCATCCGGCCGTCCTCGCGGGAGGCGGGGGCCGCGCCGGGGGAAGGTGGGGCCGCACATATGCGGCCCCTGCCGTCCCCGGCGTCGGCCGATCCGCCGTCATTGCCGGCGCGATTGCGCGCGCTCGGCCTGCCCCCCGTCCGGCATATCGAACTGCATCGCAACCGGCAGGTGATGCTGTCGTGGAAGCCCGGGGTCCTGCTCCGGATCCACGAGGGCTACAGTCAGGCGCCGGATGCCGTGCTCAAGGCGGTCGTCACATTCCTCAGGCCGGGCATCCGCCGGCCAGCGCGACTCGCAGCGCGGCGGCTCTTTCTCGATTTTTCCCTGACGCAGTTTTCCGATCCCGCGCCGCGGCGGCAGCGGATCCCGCGGCTGCGTCCCGGCGATGCGCCGCTCATGGCCGAGCTGCAGCGGCTGTTCGACGAGGTGAACGCGGTCCACTTCGGCGGATTGCTTGGTCCCATCCCACTGCATCTCTCCGACCGGATGCGCACCCGGCTCGGCGAACTCCGGCTCGACCGGCAGAGCGGGAAGGCGGAACGCATCACGTTGAGCCGGCGCCACCTCCGCCGCGACGGCTGGGTCGCGGTGCGCGAAACGCTGCTGCATGAGATGGTACATCAGTGGCAGGCCGAGACCGGCCAGCCGGTGGACCACGGCACCGCGTTCCGCCGCAAGGCGATGGCGGTGGGGATCACGCCACGGGCGGTTCGAGTGGATTTCTAGGCGGCGCAGTATGTTTGTGTGGCTGTAGGCGGTAGGCGGTAGGCGATAGGCGGTGGGCGTTTCACCTCCACGGGGTTTGCTACACTATTTTCCGCCCCGCGCCCCGCGCCCCGCGCCCCGCGCCCCGCGCCAGTGTCCCCCTTCACCTCGATCTACTCATGTCTCCCTACTCCGCCGTCGACTTCTACGATATCAATGGGCTGCTCTCGGAAGAGGAGCGCGCCGTCCGCGACACCGTGCGCGCCTGGGTGGACGAGCATCTCATGCCGATCATCGGCGACTGCTACGTCGCCGGCCGCTTTCCCCGGGAGCTGATCCCCGGGATGGCGGAGCTTGGCCTGTTCGGCGCCAACCTGCCCGAGACCTACGGCTGCGCCGGCCTGAACAACGTCGCCTATGGTCTGATCATGCAGGAGCTGGAGCGGGGCGACAGCGGCATCCGCTCCTTCGCCTCGGTGCAGGGGGCCCTGGTGATGTACCCGATCTACGCCTTTGGCAGCGAAGCGCAGCGGCAGCGCTGGCTCCCGCCGCTCGCCGCCGGCACCGACATCGGCTGCTTCGGGCTGACCGAGCCGGACTTCGGTTCCAATCCCGGCGGCATGATCACCACCGCCCGGAAGACGGCCGATGGCTGGCTGCTGAACGGGGCCAAGATGTGGATTACCAACGGCTCGCAGGCCACGGTCGCCATCATCTGGGCCAAGACCGGCGACCTCGGCGATTCGAAGTCGGTGCGCGGTTTCATCGTCCCGACGGCCACGAAGGGTTTCACCGCCCGGGACCAGAAGGGGAAGCTCAGCCTGCGCGCCTCCGACACCAGCGAGCTGGTGCTGCAGGATGTGCTCGTCCCGCCGGACGCGCTGCTGCCGGAGAGTGGCGGGCTCAAGTCGCCGCTGATGTGCCTGACCCAGGCGCG
>JANOFA010000028.1:0-1852 GCA_031413355.1 Gemmatimonadota bacterium
ACGTCCACCGGCGCGAGTCGCCGACCGTCCGCGTCCACCACCTTCACCCCCAGCCCCAGCGCGAACTCGGTTCCCGCGACGTTCAGGGTGTAGGCCGCGCCACTGAGCGCGCCATCGGGGACAGCCGGCTTGCCGGCGAGCGCGTACAGCAGGTTCGCGGTGTCGACCTTGCCCTGAAGCGCCGCACGTTCGATGGCGTGGAGATGGTCGGTGGCGCCGAGGGCATGCAGTGCGCGGACGATGGCATCGCGGCCGAGGTTGGCGGCGTAGCTCAGCGGCGGGCCCCAGTTGCTCTCGCGGATCAGGACCGGTTCGTGGAGCAGCGCGGGCCGCTTCGCGACCAGTGCCCTCACCGCTTCCACATCATCCCGCCAGATGGCATCGACGAGGTGACATGCCTGCACCAGCCGCGGCCAGCTCGGCGCCTGGTACGCGCGGGCGAGTGTGAGTTGCGCATCGGCGAGGAGTGCGGTGCCCGAAGTTGGCGGTACGGGATGGAACTCGCACAATTCAGCGAGCGCGTCGGGGTCTCCCCGGCGCAGCCCGCGCAGGAGGTCCTTGGCCTGATGTTTCAGCTGATCGAGATCGGGACGGACGGGCAGATGACGGGCGGGCAAGACGAGCCTCCTTGGGAAATGCCCGTCGTCCGCACGGTCGGGCCAGGGGAGGTTCGCAGGAACTTGCGGCTTCCAGCAGATCACACCAGGTGGACTCGGTCCTGCCCGCGGACGGGAGGCGCCCTGTACGCCTGGGCTCAGGATAGCGCCCGAACCGCCTCGGTCAAGGGTGGGGAAGCAGGAGCAGGTGCACGGCGGTGAGGAGCAGACGGCTCCCTACTCGCTCCTGCCTGCTCCCGGCATCCTCAACCATGCCTCACGCCGCCGTCCCGACCTGCGTCGCAGCATCGATCTCGAGCAGTCGCCCGGTCTTCACTTCATAGAGATAGCCATGAATCGGGATGCTCCGCGGCACCAGGGGATGGTGGCGGATGCGGGCGACATCGTCGACGACCGCCTGAGCGGTGTTGGCGATCGTCAACCAGTCGACAAATTGCGCTTCGGCCGAACCCGGACCCTTGCCCACATCGCGAAAACCATCGGCGGTGAGCTCGGCGGTCTGAAGGCTCTGGGCCAGGAGGGCGCGCATCACCGGGTCGGTGAAGTATTCCATGCCGCAATCGGTGTGGTGGATGACGAACCACTCGCGGGTGCCGAGCAGCTTGTACGAGATCACCAGGGAGCGAATCGCGTCATCGCTCGCCCGGCCACCGGCGTTGCGGATGACGTGCGCGTCGCCTTCGCGGAGGCCGGCAAACTTGGCGGGATCGAGTCTCGCGTCCATGCAGGTGAGGATGGCGAAACGCCGGGCAGGGGGGAGCGCCAGCGTGCCCTTGGCGCCGAACGTTGCAGCGTAGGTCGCGTTGGCTGCCAGAACTTCGGGGAGAACGGTCGACATGGATGATCCTGTGGAGTGAGGGGTAAGAAAGAGGCCCCGGACGCGGGTCCGGGGCCATTCGTGAGCGCAGTATCAATTGCTCAGTCGAAATACCACCGGGCACGCCGCGGCTTCACCGCTGCGAAACAGGCGCACGGCGTACAACAGCTGGCGAGCGAGGAGGAAGGGCGCTGGGGGAGCACCATGCTTCGAGAATACGTTACGCGGCCGGCGCTGTCAATCGCGATTCACTGTCGGTCGCCACCAGTTCAGCTGGACGGCCGGACGAAATAGCCCGAGACCCGCCAGCGGCCATCCGGCAGGCGCATCGGGACGACGGTCTCGATGACCGTGCGACTCCCCTCGACGGCGGTTCGGTAGGAGAGGATCACGTAGGGGCCCGGGGGCGCGTTGGGCA
>JANOFA010000029.1:0-7794 GCA_031413355.1 Gemmatimonadota bacterium
ACCGTGGCTACGTTGCTGTCGACGGTGGCGCCGCCGATCGAGCCGCCGGAAGCGAGCGCGCCGGTGGCGCCGCCGATCGAGCCGCCGGAAGCGAGCGCGCCGGTGGAACTGGACACCTGGGTGCCGTAGCCGCCGGCAAGCAGGGTGGCGCCCTGGTAGTTGGTGCCGTTGACGATGCGGTCGACTTCCACCAGCAGCGACGCATGCTCGGCCTGCACCTTGCTGCGGTCGGTGGCGCTCAGGTTGGCCGAGGCCGCCTGGGTGGCGAGTTCCTTCATGCGGTCGAGTACGGTGGAGAGGACGTTGACCGCGCCGTCGGCGATGTTCAGCACCGAGCCGGCCTGGGTCGCATTCCGGGAGGCCATCATCAGCGAGCGGCCCTCGGAGCGCAGCTTGTTCGCGATGCTCAGTCCGGCGGCGTCATCGCCGGCGCGGTTGATCCGGAAGCCGGACGACAGCTTGGCGATCTGCTTGTCGAGGACACTGCCGGACGCACTGAGGTTCTTGTACGCGCTGTTCGCTGCGGCGTTCGTGTTGATACGCATCTGAGTAGCTCCTGATCCAACGGTGTCGGAGCGTCCCTGCCCCGGTCCTGCGAGAGAACGGCGTCAATGCCGTCTGCAGAAGGCTATCGGCGGGGCGGGGCAGAACTTGAGGTTGGGTGGAGGGTCGAGGTTGCCGCCGCCCGGCAGCCCTTGCCGGAACGGTACTGGCGGCCCGCGGCATGGATTTCCCTTAACGTTGCCGCGACAAGCAGTTAGCGCGTGCCCCCCGATCGGTATGCCGCTTGCCCCCGCTCGGGGCATGACAACTACCCGCACCCGTCCCCCTCGCCCGCCCAGGATGCGAACCACGCCCCCGCGGGAGTGGATTGCCGCGCGCTACATGGTCGAGGTGCCCCGCTGCGCCGACTCGACCTGTCCGCTGCACCATCCCGCCGGAGCGGGTCCGTCCTCCGATCCGCGGATTCTGGCCCGGGTTGGCGACCGGATGGAACTCACCGGTTCGCTCGCCTGCACGACGCTGGCTCGGCGCTGCCTCCAGGACCCGGAAGCGCTGGTGCTGGAGAGCTGCGACGCGACCGTCGGCCGCGGGGTCGTTCCGCGCCGGACGCTGCCAGTCAATCCATCCACCCCGTGGGAGCGGTACTGCGACGACATCCGCGCCGCGATGCTGACACTGCTCGCGCGGACGGACCACCCGCTCGCCACCCGGCTCTTCTGCCAGGCCACCTTCGCCGAACGCACCCGGCCTTTCTATTATCGGGGCGTCGAGGTGTTCGATGAGGCGGCGCTTGCCGCCGAGCTTGCGCTGATCGGCGATTCGGCAGAGCTGGCCCAGTTGGCCCGCGGGTTTGAAGCCATGACGCTGCCCGGTGCGGTGGCTCTCCGCGCGGTGGCCGAGGTGCTGAACAACCGGGCCAGTTTCTCCCCGGTCCCGGCCTTTCGCGAGCTGATCCAGCAGATCTTCTCTGGCTTCGCCACAGCGACAGCGGACGGGCCCGAGGCGACCGAGGCCGCCGTGATCGCTGCGTGGGCCGGGCGCCGCTCAGTGTGGGAGGCCTCCCATGGCGCGGCGCTCGATCAGGCCTTCACCCGCTATGCCGAGCTGTACTGGCTGCGGGACCTCTACTGCGATGCACCGGACCTGCTGGTCTACAGCCAGAATCTCTGTCTGCGCCTCGCGGTGCTCCGCTTCCTCCTCTTCTTCCATCCAGCCCTTGCCACCGATCCAGGCGCCCCGGCTGCCGGCAGTCGGCTGGCGGAGACGCTGGTCGAGGTCGTCGCCCTCTTTGCAGCGGCGGTGGAGGATGACCCCGCCTTCCTGCGCGAGTGCGAGGCGGCGCTGGCCCGCGCCGGCGTCCACACCCTGGGGCACACCGTGCTCCTGCTTGGCTGCTGAGGAATCCCATGCCACTGCACGGCAAGACGGTCCTGATCACGGGCGGCACTGGCTCCTTTGGCAATGCCTTTGCCCGGACGCTGCTGGAGGACTACGCCCCCGCCAAGGTCATCATCTACAGCCGCGATGAACTGAAGCAGTACGAGATGGCCCAGCGCTTTCAGGATGAGCGGATGCGCTTCTTCCTTGGCGATGTGCGCGACCTCGACCGGCTTCGGCGTGCGTTCAAGGGCGTCGATGTGGTCATCCACGCCGCCGCACTCAAGCAGGTGCCGGCCGCGGAATACAACCCTTTCGAAGCGATCAAGACCAATGTGCTGGGAGCCCAGAACATCATCGAAGCCGCGCTCGACGCCGATGTCGAGAAGGTGGTTGCCCTCAGCACCGACAAGGCCGCCAACCCCATCAACCTCTACGGCGCCACCAAGCTCTGCAGCGACAAGCTGTTCATCGCCGGCAACGCCTACGCCGGCGCCCGCGGCACTCGCTTCGCCGTGGTGCGCTATGGCAACGTCGTCGGCAGCCGCGGTTCGGTGGTGCCCTTCTTCCGCCAGGCCCGCGAGAAGGGGCGGCTGACGATCACCGATCCGCGGATGACCCGGTTCTGGCTCACCCTGGAACAGGGCGTACGGTTCGTCGTGACCGCGCTGGAGACGATGCACGGTGGCGAGCTGTTCGTGCCGAAGATTCCATCCACCAATATCATGACGCTCGCCAAGGCCCTCGCGCCCGAGTGCGAGATGGACATCGTGGGCATCCGGCCCGGCGAAAAGCTGCACGAGCTGATGATCGGCGAGGACGATGCGCGTCATACGCTCGACGTCGGCACCCACTACGTGGTGTGCCCCGAGTTCGCCTGGTTCACCAACGGCACCCGAAAGGGCCAGGCGGTGCCTGACGCCTTTTCCTATCGCAGCGACACCAACCCCGACCAGCTGAGCGTGGAGGGCGTGCGGGAATTGCTCGCGGGGCTGGGACTTTCATGAGTGTGCTGCCCTATGCCCGGCAAACGATCGCTGAGGCGGATGTGCGGGCGCTGTGCGCCGCCGCCCGGGCCGACTATCTGACCCAGGGGCCGGGGGTCGCCGCCTTCGAGGCCGCGCTGGCCAGGGCGACCGGCGCCCGATTCGCCGTCGCCCTCAACAGCGGCACCGCCGCACTCCACGCCGCCTACGCCGCCGCCGGACTCGGTCCGGGCGGCGCGCTGCTCACCTCGGCGATGACCTTCGCCGGCACCGCGAACGCCGCCCTGTATCTCGGCGCGACGGTCCGGTTCGCCGATGTCTCGCCCGGGACCGCGCTGCTCGACCCCGACGCGCTGCCCGATGACCCGCGCGTCCGGGTGCTCGCACCGGTGCACCTCACCGGCCAGGTCGCGGAGATGGAACGACTGGCGGCGATCGCACGCCGGCGCAACTGGGTGATCGTCGAGGATGGCTGCCACGCCCTGGGCGCGGAGTATCAGACAGCGGATGGACAGTGGCATGCCGTAGGCGCCTGCCACCACAGCGCGATGTGCTGCTTTTCCTTCCATGCCGTCAAGCACATCACGACCGGCGAAGGCGGCGCGGTGACGACCAACGACGAGTCGTACTACCGCACCATGCTCCGCTTCCGGACCCATGGCATTACCCGCGATCCTGCCGAACTGACCTGCGACGAGGGGCCGTGGTACTACGAACAGCAGGAGCTGGGCTTCAACTATCGGATCACCGACCTGCAATGCGCCCTGGGCCAGAGCCAGCTCAAGCGCCTTGGCGCCTTTGTCGAGCGGCGGCGGGCGCTGGCCACCCGGTACGATGCCGCGCTCGCGGCACTACCCGAGGTACGGCCACTGGCCATCCCGGCCGGCTCGCGCGGGAGCTACCATCTCTATGTCGTCCGCGTGCCCGCCCCGCTCCGCCGCCAGCTTTTCGAGGAGATGCGCAACCTCGGCATCGGCGTCAACGTGCACTACCTCCCGGTCTACCGTCACCCCTATTACCAGCGCCACGGCTTTGCGGACGTGCATCTCCCGCAGGCGGAGCAGTATTACGCCGAGGCGATCACGCTGCCGCTCTTCCCCGCGATGGCAGACACCGACGTCGATCGGGTGGTGCAGGCGCTCGGTATGGCGTTCGAACGCGTGGCAGCGACGGCTAGTGCCTGACGCCTCGACGGGCCTCACGCTGGAAGTCGACGCCGATGCGAATGCGAGCATCGGCGCCGGCCACCTGATGCGCTGTGCGACGCTTGCCGAAGCATGGCTCGACCTCGGGCTGGGCTCGGTGCGGTTCGCCGGCGCACTCGAGCTGCAGTTCACGGTCAGCCGCGCCAGCCTGCTGGTCGCCCGCGCACCTGCACGCACTGGCGGCTGCGCTGTGCTGGTGAGCGACAGCTACGATCCGCTGCGTCGCGAGCGCGCCGCGCTGCGCCACGATGTCCAGACCCGAATCCTGGTCGACGATCTCTGCGGTCCGGTGCCGGAGGGATTCGATGCCGTCTGGAACCCCAGCCCGCGGGCGAGCCCGTCCGACTATCCGCGTTTCCGCGGAGCGGTGCTCGCGGGCCCCGATGTCCTGCCAATTCGCACAGGCCTTCCCCGTTGGTGCGGCGCACCGGGCCCGACGGCGGTGCTGCTTGGTGGTGGTCGCCCGCTCCCGCATGTCTCAGCCGCGCTTGAATTGCTCGCCGCGCATCACCCCCAGGGGGAATTCGCCCGGCTGGGCGATTGGTTGCCGCAGGCCTGGAAGCCGCTCGATCCGCACCAGCCCTGGGACGGCATCGCCCGGTGTGGCCGGCTGCTGACCGGCGCCGGCACCACGCTGTGGGAAGCGGCGATGGTCCGGGTGCCTGTTGCCGTCATGCTGCTGGCGGAAAATCAGCGGCGTGCGTTTGAATGGGCGGTGAACGCGGGCGCTCCCGGTGTCGATGCACTCGCTGTCACCACATCCGACGCACTCGCTGACCAGCTGTCCGCCGCCCTCGCCGCCGCGGCACCGTTGCCGTCGTTGCGTTCAGGGGCGGAACGGGTGGCCCGGTGGATCGGCGCGCTCGCCGGAAGTCGGGCGAAGGTCTCGAGCCGGCTCCGTTTGCGCCCGGCTCTGGTTGCTCATGCCTATGCGCTGTGGATCTGGGCCAACGATCCCGCGACCCGCGCCGCCTCATTCGGGCGGCCACGCATCGAATGGTCCGGCCATCTCGAGTGGCTCACTGCGCAACTCGCGGATCCAGCCGTGCTGATCCTTGTCGCGGAGTCCACCTCCGGTTGCCCGTGTGGTGTGGTTCGGCTGGAGACGCATGACCAGTGGACCACGGCGCGCCTCAGTTACGGCCTCGCACCCGAGGCGCGGGGCCAGGGCCTGGGACGCACGTTGGTAGTCGCGGGGCTGGACGCTCTGCGGGCGCTGCATCCGGTTACCCAGGTCCACGCCGCGGTCTCGACCAGCAACGCGCCATCGCTCCGGATTCTGCGTCAGTTGGGCTGGAGCGAGAGTCACACGACGGATCGGGTCCTGTTTCACTCCGGACGGGGCACATGAGCCTGCGGATCGGGACCGCTCCGGTCGGGTCCGGGGCGCCAGCGTTCCTCGTAGCGGAGCTCTCAGCCAATCACGGCGGGAGCCTCGCGCGCGCACTGGAGACGGTGCACGCCGCGAAGGAAGCCGGGGCTGACGCGATCAAGCTGCAGACCTACACCGCCGATACCCTGACGCTGCGGAGCGACCGGCCCGAGTTCACGATCACGAATGGCCCGTGGGCCGGCCGGACGCTGCACGATCTCTATGCCGAAGCCCACACACCCTGGGCCTGGCATGAGCGCCTATTTACGGAGGCGCAGGGGCTGGGCCTGCCCATCTTCTCCACTCCATTCGATGCATCCGCCGTGGCGCTGCTGGAGGCGCTCGGCGCGCCGGCTCACAAGGTGGCCAGCTTCGAACTGGTGGACGACGGGCTGCTGCGCCACGTCGCGGCGACCGGCAAGCCAGTCATCCTCTCCACCGGGATGGCGAGCCGCGCGGAGATCGATCATGCGGTGGCCATGCTCCGAACTGGCGGTACGACGGACCTGATTCTTTTGCGCTGCACCAGCAGCTATCCAGCACCAGATGCGGCGATGCACCTGCGCTCGATCCCTGCGCTGGCCGCGGCTTACGGCGTTCCCATCGGCCTGTCGGATCACAGCATGGGCACGACCGCGCCGGTTGTCGCGGTCACACTTGGTGCCTGCCTGATTGAAAAGCACTTCACGCTCTCCCGGGCCGATGGCGGGCCCGATGCCCACTTCTCCCTGGAGCCGGCGGAGTTCGCCACCCTGGTGCGGGAGGTGCGCCGCACCGAGGCGATGCTCGGCGAGAACCGGTTTGGCGCCGAAACAGCGGAAGAGGGAAGCATCCAGTTCCGCCGCTCGCTCTACGCGGTAGCGAACATTCGCGCCGGCGAGCGCTTCACCCCGACCAATATCCGCAGCATCCGCCCGGGACACGGCCTGCCGCCGCGCACGCTCGATACCCTGCTCGGCCGGATCGCGCGGCGCGACATCGCGCGCGCGACGCCGCTCACGCCGGACCTGCTGCTCGATGATTGACCAGCCGATCAACCGCGTCGTGCTCGGCACGGTTCAGCTTGGCCTGCCCTACGGCCGGCGGGCGGAGACCGGGCTGATGCCGATGGAGCGGGCGTGGGCCATCCTTGATACCGCCTGGTCGCTCGGGGTCCGCGCCTTTGACACCGCGGAGGCCTACGGTGAGGCGGTGATGCGGCTCGGCTACTGGCTGGACGCGCGCAAGTACCGACATGAGGCCGAGATCATCACCAAGATTGCGCCAGCACCGGAGCGGGACTTCGCGGAGCGGAGCCTGGTCGCGGTGCTGCCCTTCGCCGGAGTTCGTCGACTCACACTGCTCACCCACGGGGCCGCCGACGGCGACCAGCTGGCTCAGGCCCGCGCGACGATCCCCGATCCCCGCGTTGTGCTCGGACAGAGCGTGTATTCGGCTGAGGAAGTCATGGCCGCGGTGTCCGATGTGCGGGTCACCCGGGTTCAGGCACCGGGGAATGTGTTCGACCAGCGTGCCCTCGTGGCCCGTGGTGCTTCGCGCTGTCCGCTCGATCTCCGTTCCGTCTTCCTGCAGGGCCTGCTGCTCGACGCCCCTGAGATCGCGGAGGCGCGTGTGGCGGGAGCGGGGGCGCTGGCTTCGGCTGTTGTCCGCGCGGCAAGGCATGCGGGGGCGGGCCGGGAAGCACTGTTGATCGCCTCACTCCTGCGCAAGGCCCGCCCGGCCGATCGCGTCGTGATTGGCGTCGACCATCCCGCCCAGCTCGAATCGCTCGGTGGGCTGGCCCGACTGGAGCCGGCACAGGTGGCTGCCTTCGTACGCCGCGTCTGCGAGGAGGTACCCGGTCCCGTCGATGAGACGCTGCTTGATCCGCGGCAGTGGGCCAGCGCGGGAGCGGCACGGTGAAAGTCGTCGCGATCGTGCAGGCGCGGATGTCGTCCACCCGGCTGCCGGGCAAGGTGCTCGCACCGGTCGGTGCACTGCCCCTGATCGAGCGGATGCTGGGACAGGTGCGAGCCAGCCGGCGGGTGAACCAGGTTGTGGTGGCCACCTCGGTAGATCCGAGCGACGACCCGCTTGTGGCTCACCTCACCGCCGCCGGTGTGGCGGTGATCCGTGGCGCACTGGATGACGTGCTTGCCCGCTTCGCCTCCGCTGCCGACCAGACCGGCGCCGAGGTCGTGGTGCGCCTCACCGGTGACTGCCCACTACACACCCCGGATACTATCGACGAGGTGATCGATGGCTTTTTCGCCGCCTCGGTCGACTACGCCACCAACACTAGCCCGTATACCCGGCCCGACGGGCAGGATGTCGAGGTCTTTTCCCGGGCCGCGCTGGCCCGCGCGCTTGC
>JANOFA010000030.1:0-6090 GCA_031413355.1 Gemmatimonadota bacterium
GCGTTCATGTTCTACGCCCTCGCGGCCGGCAAGATCGACACCGGCGAGTTGCGCTACGAGCACGAGCTCTCCGACATCGAGTCGCTCAACCGCCGCGCGCTCAAGGCGGAACTGGAAGTGACGGCAGTCTCGATCCACGCCTACGCCTACCTGACCGGGCGCTACGCCCTGCTCTCCTCCGGCTCCTCGATGGGAGATCGCTATGGGCCCCGCCTCGTGGGCCGCACCGCGCCGCAGGGCGACGCTCGCGCCGCCACCAGCGGCAAGCGGGTCGCCGTTCCCGGGAAGCTCACGACCGCGTACCTCGCGCTCAAACTCTACCAGCCGGACTTCGTCGAGGTGGTGGTGCCCTTCGACCAGATCGAGGATGCCGTGCTCGACGGCGCCGTCGACCTCGGCCTGCTGATTCACGAGGGGCAGCTCACCTTTCAGGATCGGGGACTGCAGCTCTGGGCCGACATGGGCGAGTGGTGGTTCGGTGAGACCGGCCTGCCCCTCCCCCTCGGCGGCAACGTGGTCCGGCGGGATCTGGGCGACAGCGTCGTCCGGCAGGTGGCCCGCGACCTCAAGGCCAGCATCCAGTACGCCCTCGACCACCGGCCCGCCGCACTGGCGCATGCCAAGCAGTACAATCGCGGCATCGGCGACGAGAAGACCGACCGCTTCGTCGGCATGTACGTCAATGCCTGGACGGTCGACTACGGCGAGCGCGGCCGGCACGCGGTGCGCGAGCTGTTGCGGCGGGGTCATGCGGCGGGACTGATTCCGGCGCCGGTCGAGGTCGAGTTTATCGACGGATAGGAACAGCGGGAACCGGGAACCGGAAAAGCCTTGAATCTCAGGTTCGCCCGATTCCCCGTTCCCGGTTCCCGATTCCTGGTTCCCCTTCCCCATCCTCCGGACTATGGCAACTTCGCCATGACCTGCCTATAATCTTTATGGACACAGGGTTACATCGTCCCCCCAATTCCCTGGAGCCACGGTGCCGCTGGCCGATGTCCCGATCACTGTTCTCGTCGTTGACGACGAAGAGCCGATCCGGAATGCGCTCAAGAAATTCCTGACCCAACAGGGCTACGATGTCGTCACCGCCTCCTCCGGTGACGAGGCGCTGCGCGTCATCCAGCGACAGAAGGTTTCCGTCGTGCTGCTGGACGTCCGCATGCCCGGCAAAAGCGGGATCGACCTCGTGCCGCAGGTGCTGGAAGTGGAGCCCGGCGTCGCCATCCTCATGCTCACCGCCGTCAACGACGCGACCACCGCCGCCCTGTGCATGCAGCGCGGGGCGATGGACTATCTCACCAAGCCGATCGATCTCTCCGACCTGGCGCGCGCCATCCTCCGCGCCGTGCGCCGCCGCGACAGCATCGTCGAACAGGCCAATCTCAACCTCTGGCTCAAGGAAGAGGTCTCGGTGCGCACCGCCGAGCTGCGCCGCGAGCGGGCCAAGCTGGAGCGGCTCTCGGTCGCCACACTCGAGGCCCTGGTCAATGCGCTGGAAGCCAAGGATCACTTCATCCGTGGCCACTCCACCCGCGTGGCCGATATGGGCGCGCTGATCGCCTCCGAGATGGGGCTGGCGGATGAGCAGGTCGAGCAGGTGCGCATGGCCGGCCGGCTGCACGATATCGGGAAGATCGGCATCCGCGAAGAGATCCTGACCAAGGAAGGGCCGCTCACCGCCGACGAATATGAAGCGGTGAAGCAGCATGTCGTCATCGGCAGCCAGATTCTCTCGCCGCTGCAGCATCTGGGCGACGTCATCAGTTTCGTGCGCAGTCACCACGAGCGCTGGGACGGGCAGGGCTATCCCGACAAGCTGCGGGGCGAGGAGATTCCGCAGGGCGCCCGGATCCTGGCGGCGGCTGAGATCTACGATGCCCTCACGACCGCCCGGCCGTATCAGGAAAAGATGCCGCCCGACGTCGCGGTGGAGCGGATGCGCGACCTCGCCAACTCCGTCCTGGACGCCGCGGTCTACCGTGCCCTCGAGGCCGCCGTCCGCCGCCGTCAGGCGCTGGTCTTTCTCGATGATGCGCGGACCTGAGTGGCCCCGGGACCCCATTCCCCGTCGTGATGGCTAAGTTCGCGCTCATCATCGAAGACGATCCCGCGCAGCGCCGGCTGCTGGATCGTATGCTCACCGCGGCCGGCTGGCGCATCGCCACCGCCCCGGACGGAGAAGCCGGTCTCGCCGCCGCCCGCAGTCATCCCCCCGACATCATCGTGCTGGACGTCATGATGCCCCGACTCAACGGGTATCAGGTCTGCCGCCAGCTCAAGGCCGACCCGGCGACGCGCGCCATCCCGGTCGTGATGGTCACGTCGAAGGATCAGCCCGCCGACGAGTACTGGGCCAAGGAGGTCGGGGCCAACGCCTTCGTACCCAAGCCGGTGGATGTGATCGAGCTTGCCGCGCTGCTCGACAGCCTGACGAGGAGCGCGTGAGCCTGCTGCAGATCATCCTCATCTTCGCCGCCGTCGTGGTTGGCCTCGGCGTCCTTGCAGTGATCGTCTGGCTGCTGTACGCGATCTGGCTCGCGCGGGTCGAGCGCCGGCTGGCCCGGCGCAAGGGATTGTACCGTGAGGTGGTTTCCGGTCTGGCGGCGCGGGAGCAGGCCCTGCTCGAACCGGAGCTGCGCCAGCTCAGCACGCTGCGGGACTTCGAGGCGCTGGAAGCGCTGCTGGAGGAGCAGGCCCGTGGCCTGACCGAGCGCCCCACCTGGTTGCTCGACACCTACGATCGGCTCGGCCTGGTCGATCGGTATGTGGTCAAGCTGCGCAGCGCCCGCAAGTGGCGCGAGCGTGCCTTCGCCGCCGAGCTGCTCGGCCGGGTGGGCAACGCCAAGGCGATCCCCGCCCTGCTGGAGACGGTCCAGTCGACCCGGACCGAAGACGCCGATGTCCGTGAGATCTCGCTCCGCGCCCTCGCGCGGATCGCCGATCCCCGCGCGGTGGAGCCGCTGGTGCAGGCGCTCAAGCAGGCCGAAAACTGGCTGGCCCCGCGCATCGCCGACATCCTCGTCCGCCACGGCGAGCCGGTCATCGAGCCGATGCTCGCCTTCCTCCGCGAACCCGGCCGACATCCTGCCCGCGCCTGGGCCGCCAACATTCTGGGCGAGCTCAAGGCGCAGGCCGCCTTTCCCGTGCTGCTCGCATCGCTCAAGGACATGGACGACGAAGTGCGGGCCAAGGCCGCCGGCGCGCTCGGCAAGCTGGGCGACCGGCGGGCCGTCACCTATCTGCTCGACTACCTCCTCACCGATCCGGCCCCGTTCGTCCGGGCTCGTATCGCCGGTGCACTCGGGCAGTTCGGCGACAGCGAGGTGATTGACCGGCTGGTGCGTGCGCTGGGCGACCCTGCCTGGTGGGTCCGCATGCGCAGTGTCGAGGCGCTGGAACAGATCGGCCCGATCGCCGAGGCTCCGCTGATCGTCGCCCTCGACGATCCCGATCCCGAAATCCGCATCCGCGCCGCCGTGGCGCTCGAGCGGATGGGCGTCCCCGACCGTCTCGTCACCAGGATCGAGCAGGGCGATGGCAACGCCGACACCGATTCGCTGCTCGTCAAGTTCGGCATCGCCGGCGCGCGGGAGCTGCTGGCCGAGCACCTGCATCATTCCTCCGTCGCGGTGCGTCGCACGATGATCAGCACCATTCGTCAGGCTGATCGCAAGGACCTCGCGGCGGAGCTGATCGAGATCTGCCGGCAGGACGAGGACGCCTCGGTCCGCGCCGATGGGCTCGAGACGCTGCACGCACTCGGCGCCCGTGAGGCCGTGCCCGCTGCGCTGGATGCGCTGGGCGACACCGACGAGCGGGTCCGCGCCGCCGCCACCGGGCTGCTGGGTGAACTGGGCGGCAGCGAGCTGGCCGGCGTGATCCAGCCGCGGTCGGTTGATCGTGAGCCGCTGGTCCGCGCCGCTGCGGCCCGCGCCCTTGGATTGATTCGCGCCACCACCGCCGATCGCGACTTCTCCCGCCTGCTGCAGGACCCGGACGCCGGGGTCCGCGCCGCCGCTGCCGAAGGCGCAGCGGAAGCGGGCTGGAAGGGCGCCGCACCGCTGCTGGTCAACCTGCTCGCCGACGGCGACGAAGCGGTCCGCACCGCAGCCGCCAAGGCGTTGCGGGATGTCGGCGATGCCACCGCCGTCCCGGCGCTGATACGTGCCTTCCGCGGCGCCTCCCCCGCCGGGGCCGACGCCATCACCGCCGCGGTGGCCGAGCTGGATCGCGAGGCGCTCACCCAGATTGTCGATATCCTGCTGGAGCGGGGCGACGGTCCCAGTCGCGCGCGGCTGGCTCGCAGCATCGGCGCCCGCAAGGGGCTGCACCCGATCGGCCTGCTGGAATCCCTCTTCCGTGACACCGAGCCGACGGTCCGCGCGGCGACCGCGGAGACGCTTGGGCGGATCGACGGCGATCGCCCCGCCGCCCTGCTGATCGAGGGACTCGAGGACACCGATCCCACGGTGCGAGCCCGCTCGGTGGATGGCCTGGTCCGCCACGGCCGCGAATCGGATGGGCCGCGCCTCCTGACCCTGTTCCGCAACGATCCCGCCCCGCTGGTGCGGGAACGCGCCGCGCTGGCCACCGGCATCTTCCGGACGCCCGGGGGTGAAGTCGTCCTGCTCACCGCGTCCGAGCGGGAGGAGTCCCTCGAGGTCCGCGCAGCGGCGGTCCTCGGCCTGGGCGCCTATGACCAGGAGAGTCTGGTCGGCCGGGTCATCGAGATGGCCGACGAGAATGCGCTGCGCGAGCTGCTGCGCGACCGGCTCAAGCACGACGCCGAGTATCGCCTGCTCGGCCTCCGGCTGCATGAGGCGCGACACGTTGAGTTGCGCGCGCTCGGCAGCACCTCGCGCGACGAGATGGAGCAGACCCTCGCCGAGGGGATGCGCGGTGTGCTGTCACCGGATCAGCGGGTGCGTCTGGTGCAGGGACTGCGGGCCTTCCAGGGCGAGCGGAGCCGCAGCGCTCTCCTCGCCGTGGTCCGTAGCGACCCGAGCCCCGAGGTTCGCGCCGCCGCGCTGACCGCCGTCGGCGGCATGCTGGATGCCACCGAGGTGCAGCTCACCGCCACCCGCGCCCTCGCCGACCCGCATCGTTCGGTGCGCCAGGCCGCCGTGGCGCTGTTCCAGCGCGTCGCGCCGGAGAAGGGGCTGCCGGGACTGCTCCGCCTGCTGCGTGCCGAGGAGTCTCCCCTGGTCCTGCAGGCCGTCGCCCAGCAGGCGGAAGCGGCGTTCACCACCTTCCTCGATCTGGCGCTCGGACTGGATCAGGGCGGCCCCGAAGCGGTGCTGCTCACGCGGGTCGCGCGACACATGCACCACCCGGACCTCAAGCGGATGCTCAGCATCGTTGGCCGCAGCACGGCAGGTCCGGTGCGCGAGGCAATCGCGCAGCTCTGGTCGGAACGCCCGGATCTGATCGACGAGACGGCGCTGGAAGCCCTGACCTCCGATCCCTCGGTCGCGGTGCGGCGGGCCGCCGTGGCGGCGTGGGGCGCGGCCCGGCAGTTCGACCGGCTCACGGCGATGATCGCCGACCCCGATCCCGGTGTGCGGGCGGATATCGCGCGGGCCTTCGTGACGGCGCCGGATACCGCGGCGCTCGAGGCGTTCTATCTCGACCCCGACGAGATGGTGCGGGCCGCGCTCTTCGTCACCCGCCTCCTGCGTGGCGAATGGAGCGAGCCGCCCGCCGCATTCGGCATCTCCCGCCCGGCCGCGGCCACGGCGGTGCGTCAGGCGGTGGCGGTGGAGACGTTGCGCGATATCGCCCGTGACGAACAGGATCCCGAGCGCCGGCTGCGCGCCGCGCTCGCGCTCGCGGTGCTGCTGGATGAGGCAGCTTACACCGTCATGCGCAGCGACCCGGTCTGGGCGGTGCGCGACCGGGTGGGCCGCATGCTCGCCGGCTGGCGCGAGTCACCCGACGCCCGCCGGCCGGCATGACCGCGGAACAGATCACCGCCATCGCCGCCGCGATCGGCCTGATCGCGCAGCCCCTGTTCCTGGGCTACTTCTTCCTGTACAACGGCTACATGCTCACGCTGATCGCGCTCTCGGCGGGGCAGGTGCGGCGGCG
>JANOFA010000031.1:0-6821 GCA_031413355.1 Gemmatimonadota bacterium
CAAGGTGAGCATGATCGTGGGGCTCTCCTCGATGGTCCTGTCGGCGCTGTTCGGCACCCTGATCGCGCTGGCGCTGGCCCGCTACAAGTTCCGCGGCCGGACCGCGCTCGAGGCGTTTCTCTATGTGCCGCTGGTCACGCCGGAAATCGTGGTCGGGATCTCGCTGCTGATTCTCTTCGTCCTGATCGGCTTCCCGCTGGGTATCCTCACCATCACGATCGCCCATGTGGCGTTCTGCATCTCGTTCGTGGTCGTCGTGGTGCTGGCGCGGCTGCAGGGGATGGATCAGAATCTGGAGGAGGCGGCGCTGACCCTCGGCGCCGACGAACTGACCACCTTCTGGAAAATCACCGTACCGCAGCTCTGGCCCGGCATCATCTCCGGTGCGCTGCTGGCCTTTACCATGTCATTTGACGATTTCGTGATCACCTCCTTTGTCTCGGGGACCGGTTCTTCGACTCTGCCGATCGTGGTCTATGGCATGGTGCGGAAGAACATCGAGCCGAGCATCAACGCGATCAGCACGATCATTCTGGTGGGGACCGCGGTGCTCATCTATGCGGCGGACCGGTTGTCGCGGGATAAACCGCTCGGCCATTAGCCATTGGCCATTGGCCGTTAGCCGTTAGCCGTTGGCCGCAAGATATAGGTGAACCATCGTCTGTTGCAGTCATCCTGAGGAGCGTAGCGACGAAGGATCTCTTGCGGTCGAAGGTGAGAGTTGAGCACGGCTCCGGGGCAAAGAGATCCTTCGGCCCAGCGGGCCTCAGGATGACAGCAACTCCATTCGCCATGTCCGTCCGTCCGTCCGTACGACTCCCACCCGGACAATCTACCGAACGGTGAAGTCGTAGCTGCCCGATCCCTCCTGATCAACCATGCTCCGCAGTCGAATCAGGTAGCTCCCGGTGACCGGGAGCGTCACCGTGGGGGCGGTGTTCGGAGTTTGGCTTTGGGTGTTGGTCGACGTGAGCACCGAGCCATCCACCGGGTTCACCAGCTCGAGCAGCAGAGGCAGGTTGCCGTAGCTCGGCAGGTTGTCCAGCGTGATGCTGGCCGTGTCGCCCGCGACGCCGGCGTAGGTGTATTCGTCGATGTCGCCGATGTGTTCGATCGATTCGAAGACTTGCGCACCGCGAGTTACCGCTACCGGTGCCGATTCCGGTGCGCGGTTGAGCACCTGCAACGCGAGGGTGTACCCCCCGAGGAATTGGAACGCAGTGGTGATTTGCTCGATGCTGAAGGTATTGGGACGAGGTTCGAACACCCGGAGGCGGAGCTGTCCCCCGGCAGGGATGGTGACGATGCCGGTGGCTCCTCCCGGCCCGGTTCGCAGCGTGTCGGGCGTCGCCGGGTCGAGGGCGTCCACCTCCAGTTGAGGCGTCACCGTGGCGATGATCTCCTGTCCCGCCGGGGCGGTGACGGTGAACTCATCGAGATCACCCAGCCAATCGATCGCTTCCGTGCTCACCGTGTCCGAAGCAGTCAGGGCCGGTGCCGCTGTCTCCGTGCCCACCGGCGCGATGCGGAGGGTGAACTGGTATGAGCCCGTCTCAGTCAGTACAGTCCCGCCGTTGCTTCCGCTGACGACCATGGTGTAGGTGCCGGTGTCAGGAAATGCGAACCGCCCCGTTCGCCAGGTCGGGCCAGAACCAGAATAGTGGAGCAGGAACGCAGTCCCCTTGGCAAAAGAGAGGATGAACGAGTCGCACGAGCAGCTGTTGCCGCCGGCGAATTCCAGATCGAACAGTTCCCCGGGCCCTGCGGTTACCTGGAAGCGATCGATGTCGCCGATGGGAGTGATCGTCTCCAGCATTGGCTGACCCAGCATGATTGCACTCGGCGCGACCTCCGGAAGGGTGTCGATCGGATCGCTGCGGATTTCGAAGGCACCCCGGTAGGCGGGATCACCCTGCAGTGTGAGCCACTCTCCCGCGGGAGGAACAGCATGCGTTCCGCCGCCGCAACTGATCGGGGCACCGATGTTGGCGGCGCAACGGACGCCGCTGGCCGAATTGGTGGTGGGCCAGTTGAACTGCAGCGCGCCGGGTTGGCTGCCGGGCTGCCGGAGGACGTAATTCACGAATCCGCTGGCGGAGGGGATCACGGTGAAGCTGTCGATATCGCCAGGGTACTCAATGGTCTCCGCGATGACGGAGTCGCCGGCGGTGAACGTGGCGGGGACCAGCTCAGGGAGTCGATGGATATGATAGAGGAAGAGCCGGTAACTGCCCCGGTGCAGGCCGAAAGTATTCTCGATTCCCTCGACCTGGAGCTGGATCGGTCCGGTGGTTGTGGGGAAGAAGGTGTCGGTGAAGTTGTTCGCCAATGCCGTGTCGCCGTTGCTGCTGGCGATAGCCAGGGCAAGGGCGGGCAGCCTCACCCGGAGCCTCGCGCTTGGAGCTCCGCTCGTGGTCTGCAGGAAGACCCGGTAGCTCTCGCCGGCCACGACGGTGGCGGTATACTCGTCGATGTCGCCCACATGATCGATCGCTTCGCCCACCACGGTATCGTTGACCGGAACCACGGCCCCGATCGCTTCCGGGGCCCGGTTCACCTGGCGGAACAGCAGCTGATAGGGACCGGTCCCCTGGCTGAGCACACTCTCGTTCTCGCCCGTGCCGAAGACGACGATCCGGCTGCTGCCGGCGGCCGGGATCGGGACGAGGCCGGTGGCCAGGCCTTCCAGATCCGCGTTTGAGCCGCCGCCGGGTAGACTGGTGAGTGGGGTGCTGGACCCCGGCAGGTACAGGTGGAAGGCGTGCAGAAGGTCCGGGACGCCCGGCGCAGTCTTGAGGAATCCGATGATCTCCTCGCCCGCGGTCACAGGGAGCTGAAACTCGTCGATGTCGGCCGAGTTCTCCAGCGTCTCGCCGGTGACGGTATCGCCCGCGGTCAGGGTTGGTGGTACAAATTCCGGCGCGCGATTCACCCGGTAGATCCACAGCCGGAGACGGGTGGGACGCGGTAGCTGGCGCGAGTCGACCGTGATCAGCCACGCCTGCCCGGCCGTCAGATGGGTCACGGCGGTCCGATGCAGCAGCAAGTGGGTCGGGTCGGGGTCCAGGGGCGCGGAGCCGAACGAGCCCAGCGTGCCGGTCGCCGAGTCGTGCAGGGATACGAAGCCGAGGCCTTGTGTTGCCTGAATGAAGACCGCGATGTCGACGTCGGTGGCGGAGCGGATCAGAAAGGTGCGGCCCGCGCCGGCGGAATCCACTCGGACGGTAAGTGTGTCCCCGATCTCGGCCGGTACCGGGACTGTGGAATCGGCGGAGGGGCCGGAGGAGTCGTCGCAGCTCAGGATCAGCCACGCTCCCCCGAGCAGCAAGCCCGCGCGAGACCACTGGGACATCGAGGGACCTCGACCGGGAATCGTGCGTGGCGTGGTACAGCCGCTGGTTGCCTGTCTCACGATACCAGTCGGAGAAGGGCGGGGCAAGTGAGGGAGCACCAGCGAATCAACGCCATCGCGTGGTGCTGCAGAATGGTATTCTCACGCCAGCGCTACGCAGTCGCCTCTTCGGATCGCTCCGGGAATGCCGACCACTGCGTTCACTCTGGCACAGGGCAACGGGCCCTTCGTGCCAATCGACAGGCTGTTGTCTCGAGCGAGCGTCCGGAGAACCTTGGGATCCCGGGGCAGCGCCTCCTGGGCGAGCGTCGTCACCACGCATCCGCGCCAATCGCTCGGGATCGGACCATTGGCTCATGGGTCCCCGCTCACTTCCGCGATCAGGTGTGGTCGCGATGCGGGCATGTGGTTCCTCGCGCTATCGTCTCACCACTGCCTTCGCCAGCCGTTCCCGCACGGTCCGCAGCGGAAGTCCGGGGCTCCCCGGCAGGATGTTCCAGCTGTTGAAGACGACGATCATGTCCAGCTCCGGGAATGCCATCGGCCACTGCCCGCCGAATCCCGATCCGCTCCAGACGAACTTCGTCGGATCAAGCGGATCCGGATACAGCCACCAGAGGAACCCGTACTTCGGGGCGCTGGCTGCGTCGCTGATGCTGACCGACGGCGTGATGGAGCTTTTCACCCAATCGGCAGAGACCACCCGCGTGCCATTCCACACCCCGCCCTGGGTAAAGAGGTACCAGATGCGCGCGAGATCGCGGGCTTCCAGGTAGAGCCCTCCCTCGGTGTCCGCCGTGCCGGCAGGGGTGCGCTTCCAGAACCACTCCTTGATTGCTAGCGGGGCGAAGAGATGCGTCGCGGCGTACTCCTCGATGTCCCGGCCGGTCGCCTGGCGGAAGATGTGCGCCAGGAGCACACTCTCACCGCTGCTGTAGTTGAACTGCGTGCCCGGCTCGCGCATCATCGGGCGATTGATCGTGAAGCTCACCCAGTCGGGGCTCGCTTCGAGTGCGCTCGCCGAGTTGTTCGGATCGATATAGGGAAGGTTCTCATCCCAGGAGATCCCGCCCGTCATGGTGAGCAGGTGGCGTACCGTCATCCGCCGTTTCTGAGCATCGATGTTGGCGACCCTGGTCGTGTCGAAGAAGTGCAGCACCGGCGTGTCGATGCTCGGGAAGTCGCCCCGCGTCACGGCCACGCCGATCACGACCGAGGTGATTGTCTTCGTCACCGACTGCAGCGTGTGCAGCTTTCCCCGCCGATAGGTGGGGTGCCACCATGGGTTGAAATAATTGAACGGCCCGGTGGGGTCATGCGCGTTGAGCGCGTTCGTCACCCTGGCTGAATCGCCATAGGCGGCGTCGTAGTCGTGCGCGTACGATTTATCGAAGGCGATCTTGCCGTGGCGGATGACCAGCATCCGGTCGACATAGCCGTACCGGCCCGAGGTGATCTCCTCGTGGAGCGAGTCGAGCACAGCGGGATTGAGCCCTAGGCGGGCGGCGGTGGCCACAGGCCAGCTCAGGCCAGGGGCGGGGTGCTGCGCCTGGGCCGCCTCCGGCAGCAGCACCGGCAGCGCCGCAAGAGCAACCGGGAGAATCCAGCCCGCAACGGCCTGGCTGCACCGGAAAGTTGGCAGTTCAACGGCCATCGGTCACTCCAGATGAAGATCGGTTGACATCGCTGCTGGTCGGGCACGCCAAGAAAGATGGCCTTGCTGGGGCACCTGCCGCGACTGGTCCAGCGGGCGCGCTCCCGGACCCTGCGCCAGCAATCGTACCGAGGCCGATCTGAGGAAATGCAGCTGGGCGCAACCCAGGCCGAGCGCGAAGGCCATCGCTGGCTCCGCAAGACGGCCCAGCCACAATGTCCCGTGCGCGTGCGCGCGGGCTCATGTGGGGCGATCGATGTGTCCGGAGGGAGTGATCATGCGGGTACTGCGGTCCGCGTGCGGGAGCGCCGGTAGCCGGGATAGCCGTAGATCTGCCCGTCGGTGCTCTGCAGTTCGGTCAGCATCAGCAGTCCCTCCCGGTCGAGCCGATAGCGCCGGGTTACCCGCCGGCTCCGGCCTGCGGGCGAGGTGATCGCGATGCGGCCCGAAGCACTGCCGTGGGCTTTCACACCATGGTACAGTGCGCGGAACGGTCCGAGCAACCCGACGATCGTCACGAGGAACTCATCGAGCTGGTTTCCCCACACATCCCCGACAACGATCACACCGGGGCAGTCCGCGGGCGGAAATGGGGCATCGTCCAGAAAGTTGCTGTCGCGGGTGACAAGAATGCGTTCCATGCGTGACGTCAGCGCGAGCAGCTCGAGTCCCGCGAGGCCGGCGCCGATCGCCGTGGACGCACGCAGATTCCAGCAACGGCGGTCGGGCCAATTCGAGTCGGCCAGTTCCCCATCGAGCAGGAACGGCATGCGGGCGGCCATTTCGCGATTATCGTCCCGCTCTGACCGGGAGTCGTGATGGTTCAGTGGGTACCAGGTCATGATGTGCGCTCCTCGTACTGGTGATGCCACTTGACCGGACGGGAATGGCGACCCATCTTCACTCAGGTCCGCCTTCGGAACACGCGAAGGCACCTCATCGGCCGGATCAGTCGTTCCGTCAGGTGGAGGCGTGAAGCACCCGATCGGGTGACTCACGCTTTTTTCTTGTCCTCAACAGATTCATCAAGGAGAAGCACATGTCCAAGCCTTCCATCGCCGTACTCGTTTCGCTCGCGCTACTCACCGCCGCCACACCGGCGCAGGCCCAGGGTCCGTCATTTGCGCCGAGCAGCGCGACCTACGAACACCTCACCGTGCTGCGGCAGCAGGCCGCCGTCCCGCTTGTCACTTCCGCCGCGGTCGTCAGCGGGAAGAGCCGTCGTTCCGGCGCCCTGCTCATGATTGTCGGGGTGGCAGGGATCGTCACCGGTCTCATTGTCGATGAACCCGTCGTGACCATCGCCGGCGCCGTGGTTGGCGGCATCGGGCTGTACATGTACCTCGACAACAGCCGCTCGGTGCAGGTCGGGATGCGACAGCCGCTTCCGTCGTTTGGTAGCTGATCTGCTTCGGCAGGCCCGTGTCCACCCTCGTGGTGGATACGGGCAGTCGTTCGCCGGCTTTGGCCCCTCCCTCAGATCCTCCGCCCTCGACTCACGCTGTGACCGGGCGGGCGGCCTCCCCGGAAACAACGACGGCGAGACGGCTTCCTCCCGGAGGAGGGGCCGTCGCGCCTTCATCTCGCTGGGCCCGTGATCCGGCGTTTGCGACAAGGCGGGCTGACCTGAA
Source organism: Gemmatimonadota bacterium (assembly GCA_031413355.1). Lineage (GTDB taxonomy): Bacteria > Gemmatimonadota > Gemmatimonadetes > Gemmatimonadales > GWC2-71-9 > JADJOM01. The sequence continues at coordinate 6,638 of JANOFA010000031.1, forward strand.
TACTCAGCCCATTTGTACCAAGCGCCGTGCTGTTTCCCGACGTCAGGCGGTCTTGACCAGCCGGATCAGAAAGAGCAGCACCAGCGCGCCGACCAGCGCCATGATCAGCATCCCCAGCAGGCCATAAGCCGAGATGCCGAGAACACTGAAGATCCAGCCGCCGAGAAATGCGCCGACCACCCCG
>JANOFA010000032.1:0-1398 GCA_031413355.1 Gemmatimonadota bacterium
GTCGAGGTCGAGTGTGCGCGGTCCCCACTTCTCCTCCCGGGTGCGACCGTTCTCATCCTCGATGCGGTGCAGCAGCTTGAGGAACCGCCCGGGATCCAGCGCCGTCTCGACCAGGACCATCTGGTTCAGGAACCGGAGCTGTCCTTCGGGGCCGCCCGCAGGTTCGGTTTCCTCGACCGACGACACGGCAAGAATGGCGGAGAGCGGCAGCTTGGCGATCGCTTCGCGGGCACGCATGAGATAGCCCTCGCGGTCGTCGAGGTTGCTGCCCAGGGCGACGTAGACGCGCTCGCGCGGATTCATAGGTCGTGGGAAAAGTGGCGGGCGATGACTTCAAGCCGGTCGGCGACACCGGTCAGCTCGCGCACGGTGCGTTCGAGCTCGGTGTGACTTCGGGCAGCTTCTGATGCGCGACGCACGGTCGTGCTGGCATCCTCGAGCGTCCGGGTCGAGACCGCCGCCACGCGGGCCATCTGCTCGCGCAACCGCAGCGCAGCCTCCTCCTGCCGGCCCGCGGTCTCGGCGATCCGCCGCGCGTGATTCCCGGCATCCAGAGTCCCGGTCACGATGTCTTCGAGGGCGCGCGCGGCGTCCGCCGACAGCTGCTCCACACCGCGTACCGTGTCGGTGCCGTGATCCATCTCTTCGGAAATCTGCGCCACCTGTCCGAGGATGGCGGCGACGAGCCCGCCGGCCTCCCGCGACGCCTGCGCGCTTTGCGCCGCGAGCTGGCGCACTTCCTCCGCCACCACGGCGAACCCGCGACCCTGCTGTCCGGCCCGGGCCGCCTCGATCGCGGCGTTGAGCGAGATGAGATTCGTGAGGTCGGCGATCTCGCGGATGGTGCCGATGAACCCGATCAGCCGGTTGGTGACCTGGTAGAGCTCACCGACCTGGCGCGAACTGGACCCGACGAAGCCCTGCAGCTCGACCAGCCGGCGCATGGCGTCGAGGATCTGCTCCCGATTCCGGGCAGCGATCTCGCTCGCCACGGCGGAGGACTTCGCCGCTGCCGCGCCGTCGACCACGACCTCCCGTGCCTGGTCCGCCAGCCCGTTCATCGCTTCCCGCCCCTGGGCAATCAACTGCTCCTGCTCCGCCGCGCCGCCGCGGATGATATGCGCGGTCTGGGCCACGCCGGCCGCCGCGGTGCGGAGCTGATCGACCGTCAGCGCCAGTGCCTTCACCTGCTGGCCGACCTGCTCGACGGTCTCCACCAGCGGCCGGCGCAGATCCGCGATATGGATCGCGGTGGCGAGCTGGCTGGCGAAGGTCGCGGCGGCGGCGATCTCCTTCTTGCCATAGGTATTGGTCTTGTGGTGGTCGAGCTCGAAGGTGCCGATCACTTCGTTCCCGAACCGCAGCGGCAGCACCAGCATGCTCAGCGCATCGGTGGTC
>JANOFA010000033.1:0-1306 GCA_031413355.1 Gemmatimonadota bacterium
CTCCAGGATGGCCATGATGTTGTCCTCGACGCTCATCTTGCGGAAGACGCTCGGTTCCTGCGCCAGGTAGCCGATCCCGGCACGCGCACGACGGTACATCGGCGCCTTGGTGAGATCACTGGCATCCAGCGTCACCTGGCCGGCATCGGGGCGGATCAGGCCGGTGATCAGGTAGAAGGTGGTGGTCTTGCCGGCCCCGTTCGGCCCGAGCAGGCCGACGATTTCCCCTTGCTCCACCTTCACACTGACTTCATCGACCACCCGACGCCGCTTGAAGCTCTTGCTGAGTCCACGCCCCTCCAGCACGCTGCCGCCGGCAATCGGCCCGGTGCGCATCTGGGCGGGGCTGGCCCGCCGCTGCAGGCCCGCCTCCGCGGCAGCAAGGAGTTGCGCCCGGGACGTCACCCGATCGGTGCGGACCTGTTCCCACCACGGCCCGACAGCCTGTACCCGATGCCACTCGTCGCCCGCCACCGGCGAGATCCACCCTTCGTCAGCGAGGCGCGGCAGGACCGAGCGGGTCAGGTTTTCGTGCACTTCATCGCTGGACAGCTCCACGGCGTCCGGATCGATCGCGCCACGCGCGGCGACCACCGTCTCGCGGTACGAGGCGCCGAGTGTGGGCAGGTCGAGACCGCCATCGTCGGCGGCATCCCGTACCAGGGCGGCAAGGGCCAGCGGCACGGACGGGTCGCGATCGGCGAGACGGCTGATGAAATCGTTCATCGCGCCCCCTGCTGCGGCGGCGAGCTGGTGCTCGTGGTATCCGGGGCGACCACCGGGCTCGGCTCGAGGTGCACCCCATCCACGTTGCCGCGGATATCGACGTGATCCACCCCGCGCCGGCCACCCGGCTTCATCTCGATCCTGATGCGGTCCCCCCGCGAGTAGTTGATGGACGGCAGCGCGTCCCTGCGCCGATCGCTCACGCGATACCAGGAGTGCGCCTTTCCCGTCGCCGTGAGGTCGGCGAGGGTGGTGCGGGCGATACCGGCCGAGTCAGCCGTCGTGAAACGGGCCACGACGGTGTCGCCCTTCATCCAGTCCCGGTCGCCGGTGACGCTGTCCACCGCTCCGCCGACCCACGCATGAGCGAATGACCGCACCTCGCTCAATCGACGGGCCGGCGTATCGAACGCCAGCGAGTCACCCCGAATCTCGTACTCGGCGGTCAGCGCCCTGGGCAGCGTGCTGATCGAGAATACCTCGGTACTCGGACGGTGCGTCTGGCTTTGGATCAAAGCTGTCCATGTGAGCGAATCCACCTTGCAGGTAGATATGAATCACCGACTTGGCTTTCGCCTCG
>JANOFA010000034.1:0-1021 GCA_031413355.1 Gemmatimonadota bacterium
GGGCGACTGCTCCGCCTCAATCCTTGTTCGCTGCGTGAAAGGCGCCATGCAACTCGCGTCCCTCCCGATCCTCCTGTTGCTTGCTACGGCCCGGCCGGCGGCCGGGCTCTCGGTGCCCCCGGGATCACCCGGGGTCCTCCACCCCGCCGCAGCACTCATTGAGCGAGTCGTACCGGGCCAGGCCAGATTTTTTCTGGTCGAGCAGCTCCCGGTGCACGAAGGCCTCGATGTGTTTGAAGTCGAAAGTCGGGGGGATCGGGTCGTGTTACGCGGTTCCACTGGTGTTGCGATCGCGTCGGCGCTTAACTGGTACCTCGAGCACGTCGCCGGGATCACCGTTGCCAATCCACTTCGCCCGGTTGTCCTCACCATCCCTCTCAGGCCCGTCCCTGGAAAGGTGCGGATCACGACCCCCTACCGATATCGCTACTTCTTCAACTACTGCACCTTCTCCTACAGCATGGCGTGGTGGAACTGGGAACAGTGGCAGCGAATGATCGACTGGATGGCGCTCAAGGGGATCAACCTCCCGCTGGCGGCGACCGGCCAGGAGGGCACCTGGCGGCTGGTTTTGCGAGACATGGGCTTCAGCGAGAAGATGATCGCCGATTTCCTGGTTGGCCCGGCCTACCTGCCGTGGGGCTGGATGGGCAACATCGACGGACTCGGGGGCCCGTTGCCGGGAAATTGGATCGACAGTCACGTGGAACTGGAGCGCCAGATCCTGGCGCGCGAGCGCGAGCTGGGGATGACACCAGTGCTCCAGGGCTTCACCGGTCATGTGCCGGCGTCCATCCGGGAGGTATTTCCCAACGCGAAGATTCATCAGACGGGGGACTGGTCGGCTGGTTTTTCCGGTACCTGGTTTCTCGATCCCCTCGATCCGCTCTTTCAGCGCTTCGGCGGCAGGTTCATCGAGCGCCAGACTGAGCTTTTTGGCACCGATCACCTTTATGCGGCTGACAGCTTCAACGAGATCGATCCCCCCTCCGACGATCCGGAATTCCTGGGGCCGATGGTG
>JANOFA010000035.1:0-3675 GCA_031413355.1 Gemmatimonadota bacterium
GCTGGAGGCGTGCGGGACCAGCGGCATGAAGGCGGGGCTGAATGCCGTGCCTCAGCTCAGCACCCTCGACGGCTGGTGGGCCGAGGGCTACACTGGCCAGAACGGCTGGGCGATCCCGCCGGTGCAGCCGGGGGAAGAGACCGATGCCGCGGACGCCAACCGGCTCTTCGCCCTGCTCGAGGACCAGGTCGTGCCGATGTACTACACTCGCGATGCCCGCGGCCTGCCGGTCGCATGGCTGCAGCGCATGAAGCAGGCGCTCAAGGTGTCGGGGGAGTGCTTCACCGCGCGCCGCATGGTGCAGGACTACGTGAATGACTACTACGCGCCGGCGATGCACGGCGAGGAGCCACATAGTGCCGCACCGGTCTGACATGCGGACGACGGGCGAACACCGCGGGGGTGACGCGGGGCTCGGCACCACCGAGGGCGCACCGGTAGGCGTGGTCCACCTCGCGGCGGAGTATGGCTGGCTGGCCCGCACCGGCGGCCTCGCGGAGGCCGTCGCCGGACTGGCCGGCAGCCAGGCCGCCGCGGGCATTCCGTCGGCCGTCATCATCCCGCTGCACCGCTCGGTGCGCAGCGCCGCGCCGGGACTTGAACGGGTGGCCGGGCCGTTCCAGGTCCAGGTAGGCCCACGGCTGGAGGAAGCCCGGCTCTTCCGGATTCCCTCCGGGCCAGGCGAGGCCAAGGTCTATTGCATCGAGCATCCGTACTTCGACCGCGCCGGTCTCTATGGCGAGTCGGGGATGGACTACCCCGACAACCTGCAGCGCTGGGCGTTCTTCTGCCGGGCCGCGCTCGAGGTGCTACCCAAGGTCACCCGCTCGCCGTGCGTGCTGCACTGCCACGACTGGCACACGGCGCTGGCCCCGGTCTACCTCCGGGTGTATCACGGCAATCAGCCCTTCGCCCGCGGCATCCGCACCGTGCTCACGGTGCACAATGCCGGATTCCAGGGTCACTTCAGCGCCGACGGGATGCCGGAGATCGGGCTGCCATGGCAGTTGTATACCTGGCAGGGCCTGGAATGGCACGACAAGCTGAACCTGCTCAAGGGCGGGCTGAAGTTCGCCGACTCGGTCACGACCGTCAGCCCGACCCACGCGCATGAATTGCGCACGCCGGTCGGTGGCTTCGGGCTTGACGATGTTTTCATCGCGCTGGGCGACCGGTTCACCGGTATCGTGAACGGGATCGACATGGAGGAATGGAACCCGGCCACCGACGACATGATCACGGCCAGGTATTCGGTGGAGCAGCTCGCCGGCAAGGCCCGCTGCAAGGCGACGCTGCAGCGGAGCTTCGGCCTGCCGCAGCGGCGGAAGATCCCGCTCTTCGCGATGACCGCCCGCATGACACACCAGAAGGGGCTGGAACTGATCACGGGTGACTACACCCTTTTCATGCTCGAAGCCCAGTTCATCTTCCTCGGCACCGGTGAACCGAAGTACGAGGCGATGCTCAAGATGTACGAGGCGCGCTGGCCCGACCGCATCAGCGTGCACCTCGGCTTCTCGCAACGGCTGGAGCACCGGCTGATGGCCGGGGCCGATATCTACCTCATGCCTTCGCTCTACGAGCCCTGCGGCCTGGCCCAGCTCCGCGCCGAACGGTATGGCGCCATCCCGCTCGCCCGCCGGGTTGGCGGCCTCGCCGACACGATCGAGGACGGGGCGACCGGCTTCCTGTTTGACGAGTACAGCTCGGAAGACCTGCTGCGCGTGTCTCGCCACGTCATGGACCGCTACCATGACGCGCGGGCATGGGAAACCATGATGCGCAATGCGATGCAGAAGGACTTCGCCTGGTCCCGCTCGGGCGAAAAATACCTCGCCGTCTACCGCCGCATCCTGGCTGTCCCGGCCGTGGCCTGATGGATCGATGACCATGGACTTCGTCCTCGCGCTCCACAGCCATCTCCCCTGGGTCCTGAATCACGGCCGCTGGCCCCACGGCAGCGACTGGATCACCGAGGCCGCGATCGACACCTATCTCCCGCTGCTGCTCACCCTGGAGCGGCTGGAGCGCGACGGCGTGCCTGCCCCCGTGACGCTTGGCATCACACCGGTGCTCGCCAACCAGCTCTGCAGCCCGGACTTTCGCGACGAGCTCGAGGCGTACTTCACCCAGCGGCTGGAGGCCTGCGACACCGGCCCCGCCTCGCTGCGCACCACCGGCGACGAGCATCTCATACCGCTGGTCGAGCACTGGCGCACCCATCTCCTCGCGCTGCGTGACCGCTTTCGTGAGGCAGACGGAGACCTCACCCGTCCCTTCCGCCGACTGGAGGAGGCGGGCCGGCTGGAGCTGATCTCCTGCGGTGCCACCCACGGCTTCCTGCCGCTGCTGGCGCGCGATGAAAGCATCCAGCTGCAGCTGCGCCTGGGCCGGAGCGAGCACCGCCGCATCTTCGGCAAGGATCCCGTGGGGCTGTGGCTGCCAGAGTGCGCCTACCGCCCTGCGGGGCCGTGGGCGCCGCTACCGGAAGCGCCGGCGAGCCCGATGCGCCGGGGCATCGAGGACCACGTCGCGGAGGCGGGCTTCAGGTACTTCTTTGTGGACAGTCACCTGGCCGAGGCCGGCGCAGCCTTCAAGCTCTATGGGGCGGACTGGGGTGAGTGGCGCGCTGGCGGTGCGGCGGACGCTCATATCCCCGAGGCACAGGAGCGGCGAGACGCCGAGCTTCCCACCACTAATTCCCCGTACCAGGCCTACCGGGTCGCCAGTGCCGATGGGTCGTCACCCGTCGCCGCCTTCATCCGCGATCCCCTCGCCTCGCGCCAGGTGTGGAGCAAGCATGAGGGCTATCCCGGCGACGAGTGGTACCTGGATTTCCACAAGATCCGCTGGCCCGGGGGCCTGAGGTACTGGCGGGTGAGCGCACCCGGCTCCGACCTCGGCGACAAGCTGCCCTACTCCCCGGAACGGGCCCGCGAACGGGCCCGAGATCACGCGCAGCACTTCGCTGGCCTGCTCGGCCGGATTGCGGCATCGCCCACCCGCCGCGCCACCGAGAATGTCGTCGCCGTGCCGTTCGACACCGAGCTGTTTGGACACTGGTGGCACGAGGGCGTCGACTTCCTGGGCGAAGTGTTCCGGGCACTGCAGCACCAGTCAACCGTTGTGGCGATGACAGGTGGCACCCACCTGAAAGAGGAGCCGCCTACCCGCGGCGTTCACCTCACGAACGGCACGTGGGGCGCCAATGGCGACTCGAGCATGTGGCTGAATCCGGAGACGGCGTGGACCTGGCCGCGATTGTGGAAGATCGAGGAGTCGTTCTGGCGGGTGGCGCCGGCCGCGCTGGCATCATCGGCCCACCACCTGGTCCTGGCCCAGGCCGCGCGCGAGATGCTGCTGGCCATGGCCTCCGACTGGCAGTTCATCATCACGACGGGCGCGGTCACCGACTACGCCGTGAAGCGGTTCACGGAACACTGCACCGATGCCGAGTTCCTCATCGCCGCCCTCGAGCCCGGCGCGGCGCACCTGGCGGCGGCCCAGACCCAGGCCGCGGAGATGTGGCGGCGGGACCATCTATTCCCCAAGGTGCTGGAGACAGTCGCAGAAGTGATCGCGGCGGACGGCTGAGAGGCGGTGGGCGCTAGGGAGTAGGCACTGGCGGACATACGTCATCGCGCTCACCTTGTTCGCCCACCGCCCCGCGCCCCG
>JANOFA010000036.1:0-2140 GCA_031413355.1 Gemmatimonadota bacterium
ACCGTGAAACCGGGGCCCTGCGCGGTCGGCTTCATCCCCGCGCCCAGGCCAGCGTCGCGCTCACCGCGCGATGCCATTCCCGCCAGCGCGCCTCCCGCTCCGCCGGTCGCATCGTCGGCTCGAACCGGGTGAATTTCCGCCCGGCGAGAAAGGCGTCCACCGTCGGCCACAGCCCGAGTGCCAGGCCCGCCAGCCCCGCGGCGCCGAGGGCGGTGGTCTCCACATTGTCCGGCCGCTCGACCGGGATGCCCAGCAGATCAGCCTGCAGTTGCATCAGCCAGTTGTTGGCGGCCGCGCCGCCGTCAACCCGCAGCGCCGTGAGCGTGAGGGCCGCGTCCTCGGTCATGGCCGAGAGCAGGTCTCCGCTCGAGAAGGCCATCGCCTCCAGCGCCGCCCGCACGAGGTGGGCGCGCGTCGTCCCTCGGGTGAGCCCGACGATCGTGCCCCGCGCCTCGGGCTCCCAGTGCGGGGAGCCAAGCCCGACGAACGCCGGCACGAAGTACACCCCGCCGGTGTCGGCGACGCTCCGCGCCATCGCCTCGGTCTCGCTGGCTCGCGCGATGATGCCAAGCCCGTCGCGCAGCCACTGCACCGCCGCCCCGGCGATGAACACGCTCCCTTCCAGGGCGTAGGCCGGCTCCCCTCGTGGGCCGCAGGCGGCGGTGACCAGCAGTCCGCGCTTCGACTGCGGGATGGACTGGCCGGTATTCGCCAGCAGGAAGGCGCCGGTGCCGTAGGTGTTCTTCGCGAGGCCGGGCACCACGCACCCCTGGCCGAACAGCGCCGCTTGCTGGTCACCCGCCAGTCCCGCAATCGGAATCGCCAGACCGAAATGAGCCGGATCGGTTTCCCCGACCACGCCGGAGGAGGAGACGACCGTGGGCAGGAGCGACCGGGGCACGCCGAAGAGTCGGAGCAGCTCGTCGTCCCAGGCGCGCGCCGCGAGCCCGTAGAGCATCGTGCGGGACGCATTGGTGTGATCGGTCACGTGGACCCGGCCGCCGGTGAACCGTGCGACCAGCCAGCTGTCGATGGTGCCGGCAGCCAGTTCGCCGCGCTCCGCCCGTGCCCGGAGGGTGGGATCACGCAGCATCCATTCCAGCTTGGTGGCGGAGAAATAGGGGTCGAGCACCAGTCCGGTCGTGGCGCGCGGATGTCCGGCTCACGACCCAGCGCGCGCAACTCCCGACAGCGCTCGCTGGTCCGGCGATCCTGCCAGACGATCGCGCGGCCCACCGGCGCCAGGGTCCGGCGATCCCACAACACGACGGTCTCGCGCTGGTTGGTGATGCCGAGCCCGCTGGGCACTTCCCCGGCGGCGGCAATCGCCTCACGGGCCGCCTCGAGAGTCACCCGGAGAATTTCTTCCGCGTCGTGCTCCACCTGTCCCGGCTCGGGAAAGAACTGGGTGAACTCACGATAGCCGCGGCCCAGCACCCGGCCATCCTGGTGGATCACCAGCGCGGTCGAGCCGGTCGTGCCCTGATCCAGCGCGAGAATTGATGGCATCAGCTGCCCGGGTCCAGCCGTCCCAGCTGCTCCCGGGTCAGGAGCCCGGCGTCGGTGATGTAGCCGCTGATCAGCGCGGCCGGGGTCACATCGAAGGCGGGATTCCACACCAGTGCCGCCTCCGGCACCGTTACCCCCGCCCCCGGGCCGCCGGGCCGCCGCACTTCCTCCTCTTTCCGCTCCTCGATGTGAATCGCCGCACCGGTTTCCGTCGCGAAATCAAATGTCGAGCGTGGCGCCGCCACGTAGAATGGCACCCCGTGGGCCCGAGCTGCGAGCGCCACACCGTAGGTCCCGATCTTGTTGGCGACGTCGCCGTTGCGGGCAATGCGATCCGCCCCGACGATGACGCAGGTCACGTCGCCCTTGCGCAGGCGACTCGGCGCCATGCCGTCGGTGATCACGGTGCACGGCACGCCGGCGCGGGTGAGTTCCCTGGCGGTCAGTCGCCCGCCCTGGAGCAGCGGCCGGGTCTCATCGGCCACCACGGCGATGCGGCGCCCAGCGGCATGGGCCAGGTAGACCGGCGCCAGGGCGGTACCAATCCCCCCGGTCGCGAGTGATCCGGCGTTGCAGTGCGTGAGGACCGTCGAGCCATCCTCAAGCAGCGGCAACCCCGCCTTGCCGATCA
>JANOFA010000037.1:0-1334 GCA_031413355.1 Gemmatimonadota bacterium
CTGCACCACAATGCCAACACCCACTGGGCCTACCCCACCAGCGAGGAAACCGACAGCGCCATCGCCTCCGCGCGACAGGCCCTCGCCGACTTTCTCGGGGCCGAGCCGGATGAAATCGCCTTCGGGGCGAACATGACGACCCTGATGTTTCACCTGGCCCGCGCGCTCGGGCGCGGCTGGGGCCCGGGCGATGAAGTCATCGTCACGGAGCTTGACCACCACGCCAACGTCGCCCCCTGGCAGGCGCTGGCCCGCGAGCGCGACATCACGGTACGAGCCATACCGTTTGATATCTCGACCGGTGAACTGGATCTCCACGCCCTTGCGTCGGCGCTCTCTCCCCGGACGCGACTCGTCGCGATCGGCGCCGCCTCCAACGCCCTCGGCACGGTCAACGATGTGGCCGCCGCCGCCCGCCTCGCCCACGCCGCGGGGGCACTCTGTTTCGTCGACGCGGTGCATTTCGCGGCCCACGGCCGGATCGATGTGCGCCAGATCGGGTGCGATTTCCTCGCCTGCTCGGCCTACAAGTTCTACGGGCCGCACATCGGGGTGCTGTATGGCCGGCGGGATCTCGTGGCGTCGCTGGATGTCCCCAAGCTCATCCCTGCCTCCAATGCGGCGCCCGAGCGGCTCGAGACCGGCACGCTGAATCACGAGGGCATTGTCGGCGCCGCCGCGGCGGTGGACTTCATCGCCAGCCTGGGGCGAGGGGAGCACCGCGTGGCGCGGCTCGATGATGCGCTCCACCGGTTGCATCACGATGGCCAGCTGCTGGTGGAGCGGATGTGGGAGGGGCTCGGCCGTATTGACGGTGTCCGGCTCTATGGGCCGCCGCCATCCCGGCCGCGCACCCCGACCACGGCCTTTACCGTCGCAGGCCGGACCAGCGAGCAGGTCGCGCGAAGGCTGGTTCCCCTCGGGCTCTTCGTCTCCCATGGGGATTTCGCCGCGACCACGGCGGTGGAGCGGCTGGGCTGCGGGGTCGATGGTGTGGTCCGTGCCGGCTGTGCCTGCTACACCTCGCTGGAGGAGGTTGACCGCCTGGTCGCTGCCGTCGCCGGGCTCGCCCGGGGCTGACGGTCATGGTTGGCCCAGCGGAGACGCTCGTTCCGCGCGGCGCCCGCGGAATCCCGCAGGGTCCCGTGGTTCCCCTTGCGCCTCCGGAGGGGCCGGGCTAGAATCCCCGCCCCGCTGGCTGGGGGTCGTCGCCCGCGCGGGAGTTGGCGGGGAGGGACGAGCAGGCAAAGTGGCTCTCCCCCTTGACGATGCGGCAACAGCTCGATATGATTCGCGGCTGCCTGAAAACATGGGCGGCTCGCAACAATATCCAA
>JANOFA010000038.1:0-1948 GCA_031413355.1 Gemmatimonadota bacterium
GGCTGAAGTCGTCGCCTGGATCGCGGGTGACCTGACGCGGCTCGCCGCCGGTCACCGGCATCACGAAGATGTCCTGATTTCCCTCCAGGTTGGAGTCGTACACCAGCCATTTGCCATCGGCCGATAGATCCAGCATCTCGATGGTCTGGTTGCCGGTGGTGACGGGTTTCGCCTCCCGGATCGAGACGCTCCCTGTCCGGGCGATCGGCACCATGTAGATGTTCCGGCGCAGGATGAGGCGCTCGTAGGCGACGGTCTTTCCGTCGGCAGAGACTGAAACCGTGTAAGGCTCGAGGCCGGTGGTGAGCCGCACCGGGCGCTCGCGGGGCGCCCCCGACCGGTCGACCCGCACCGCGTAGATATCCCGCGGCCCATCGCGGTTGGAGACAAAGAGCAGGGTCCCGTCAGGGAGCCAGGCGGGGCTCACGTTGAGCGAAGTGCTGTCAGTGACCAGCACCGGCGTGGCGCCCTCCGGCGTCACCCAAATTGCGCTCGGCGCGACGTTGCCCAGGTAAGAGAAGTAGTCCACGTTGCCAACCACATACGCCACGGCACTCCCATCCTTGCGCGGCGCGTAGGAGTGCGCCTGCCCCAGCCCGGCCCGGATCAGCCACTCGGCACCGCTCCCACGCCGTCCGAAGAGCGAATCATTGCGAAAGATGGGAGTGACGCCGCCGGTCAGCGCGAGCCGGTCGGTCGAATCAAGCTGGGCGGCCTGTCCGCCAAGCCGGGGCATCTTCCACGTGCCCGTCGAGTGTTCGGCGGTGGCACGCTGGTTGGTGAATCCGATAGTCCGGCCGTCCGGCATCCAGAACGCCGCGACCTGAGGCCCGGCCCAATCTGCAGTGAGCGCGAGCGGCCGGCCGCCGCTCACGTCCCGCACCACGATGTGGGTGCTTCCTGCATAGCCGGCCTCGTACGCTACTTCGCGGCCGTCGGGGGAAATCGCCGGGCGGAGTTCCAGCTCCGCCTCGCGGGTCACCTGCCGGATGTTGCCGAGCTCAATCGAAAGCGGCTTAGGTCCCATCAGTCGCGATCCGCCCCACGCCACCAAGCCGAGGAGCACCGCGCCACCCACCCAGTACGCCACCCGCGGCCCGGAGCGTGGCGCCGCTCCCTTGTACGGCGCCGTCTCGAACGGCGTCGTTCCCCCGCTCGGCGTGGCCAGCGCCTCGAGAATCGGCACCATCTCCGCCGCGCTCTGGAACCGGTCGGCCGGCTTCTTTTCGAGGCAGCGCATGATGAGCGCCGAGAGCGCCGGCGGGACCGTCGGCCGGTGCTGTTCCACTGGGACCGGCGCCTGTGTCACCTGCGCCGCGAGCACTGCCTGCGGCGTGGGGCCGGTAAACGGCGGCCGCCCGGTAAGCAGCTCATACCCGACCACGCCTAACGCATAGATGTCGGCCCGGTGGTCAATGTGGGGATCGGCGGCCGCCTGCTCCGGCGCCATGTACACTGGGGTGCCGAGTGCCACGCCGATGGTGGTGAGCTTCTGCCGACCGGTGGCGTCGCTCACCGCCTTGGCAACGCCGAAGTCGGTGACCAGCGCGTGCCGGCCGGAGAGCATCACGTTCTCGGGCTTGATGTCGCGGTGCACCAGGCCGTGCTGGTGCGCGTGGGCCAGCGCGTCGGCGATGTCCTGCAGCAGCCGCACCACGTCGCGGATGGGGAGTTCCGATTCCTTCTCCAGCCGCTCTCGGAGCGACTTGCCTTCTTCGTACGGCATGACGTAGAAGAGGAACCCACCCGCCTCGCCGGAATCGTACAGCGGCAGGATGTGCGGGTGGTGGAGCTGAGCCGCTACCTCGATCTCCCGCACGAACCGCTCGGGACCGAGCGTGGCGGCGAGGTCGGGCCGGAGCACTTTCACCGCCACCTTGCGGTGGTGCTTGAGATCTTCGGCGAGATACACAGTGGCCATGCCGCCCTGGCCCAGCTCCCGCTCGAT
>JANOFA010000039.1:0-1472 GCA_031413355.1 Gemmatimonadota bacterium
CCCTCGAACCTTGTGGCGCCGCCCACCGCTGCCCTGGCCGCCTGGCCGAGCCTGACCATCGCGGTCGGTACACCGTCGCAGATGAATCCGGCACCGAACACGGTCAACTGGACCGTCCCGGCGCTGCCCAACGGTGGCAAGTTGACCGATGTGGCCTGGCGCTGGTTTACCCTCACCTCCAGCAACCCCGCCGTCGCCACGGTCAGCGCCGACGGACTGGTCACGGGCGTCTCGGGCGGAACGGCCAACATCACCGCCACCATGAACGGCATCGTGGTCTCGGGGAACGCGCCCATCACGGTGACTGCGCCGCTGGGCGTGCCGACCAACATTGCCCCGACACCAAGCCTCTCGGCGGCCAACGTGATCTCGCTGTTCAGCAGCGCCTACACCAATCAGGGCGTGGACACCTGGCGGACCGGTTGGAGCAGTTGCTGCAACACGCTGGTCGACCCCTACGTGATCAACGGTCACGATGTGAAGCAGTACTCGCTGTTCAACTTCGTCGGCGTCGAATTCGGGCTCGCGGTCCCGGCGAACACGGTGAACGCGACCACGATGACCCACTTCCACGTGGACGTCTGGTCGCCTAATCCGTCGAGCAATCTCGAGATCCAGCTCGTGAATGATCCAGGCGGGCCGGCAGAGGCGATCGCCAGGTACCAGGCAGGGGCTGTTGCGAGCGGCACATGGGTGTCGCTGGAGATCCCGCTCTCGAGCTTCACCGGGCTGACCGCCAGGGACGTGCTCCGGCAGCTGCTCTTCGTGGCGGCGGGACCGACGGTGCTGTACATCGACAACGTCTACTTCCACAACTAGCCGGGAGGACAGCGTAGCCGCGGGCGGGTTCACGCGGATCAGAGAAAGTTGGCCGTCACCGGCGGTGCTGTCCCGGCGCTGGTGGCGGGGAACCGGGCCTGGGTCGACATGACCCCTGTCGGTGTTCACCGGCCTGACGAGACACCGGCCCACTTCGCCCAGTTGATCATTTCGGGCGACCCCAATACGGTCTACCGGGAGAACGTGCCGCTGCACGAGCAAACCTGACCGGGGGGACGGCCCGAAACGGCCGTGAGAGGCTACGATGGCCGATTCAACGCTGGCGAAGGCCGGTACCATGCGACCGCGCTCGCTCGCCGATGCGGTGCTGCACCTGATCTGGGAGCAGCGTCGCATCTCGCGGGCGGAGATCGCCCGCCGTCTGGATCTCTCGCGCTCGACGGTGTCGGAAGTCGTCACCATGCTGCTGGCGACCCGGCTGGTCGCCGAAGCGGGTGTGGGAGCATCCCGGGGCGGACGCCGCCCGATCGTGCTGGAGTTTCAGGACGACGCCTGCCCCATCCTGGGTGTTGATATCGGGGCGTCGCATGTGTCGGTCGTCCTGACCGATCTTCGCGGCCAGGTGCTCCATTGGGAGCATCGTGACCACCCGGTCCGGACCGACCCCGACGGGACGCTGGCCCTCGTCACCG
>JANOFA010000040.1:0-4436 GCA_031413355.1 Gemmatimonadota bacterium
CATGGCGCGGCGCAGCGCGTTCGACCGGATGGCCTGCCATTGCAATGGCGGTGTGAGTCGTTGCATGGCGTTGCTCTTGGGGCGTCAGAAGAAGAAGGAGATACCGAACGTCACCGCGCGGTATTCGATGGACCGCGTATCGGCGACGAATGCGGTGTAAATCGAATAGTCGGTGCGCAGGATGAATCGATCCGTCAGGTAGTAGCGCAAGCCGAACGAGGCGTTCGACAGCTTGGCGTCGGTGGTCAGTGCGCTCACCAGGCTGGCATTCGGAATGTTGCGAAAGCGCCCCATGCCCAATGCGAAGAACGTCGATGCGCGCTGGTCGGACCAAGGCTCCGCCATCAGGTTAAGGTGCCAGAAGTCGGTGCCGGAAAACGTGCCCTGCACTTGTCCGGTCGTGGCTTCGAAGGTCAGCGCCCTCGCCGTGCAGCAGCTCCCCCAGCAGTCCCTTCCGCACCAGGTTGAGCGTCATCAGCTCGAACCGGTCATAGTTGCAGTTCTCCAGCATCACGCAGTGACGCTGGGTCTTCTCCGAGGTCTCGACCAGCGCCCAGCAGTCGTCCAGCGACATGGCGGCGGGGACTTCGGTCGCCGCATGCTTGCCGTGGCGCATGGCGCAGAGGAGGATCGGCACATGCCATTCCCACGGCGTGGCCGTGAAGATCAGATCAAGCTCCTCGTCGGCGCACATCCGCTCGAAGTCGCGCGGGCCCCGGGTATAGAGCACAGGCGGCGCCTGGCCCGCCGCCACCACCTTGGCCGCGGCTGCCTGCGCCCTTCCTTCGTGAATGTCACCAATGGCCCGAAGTTCGACCCCCTCAAGGCTGAGCAGGTTGTCGACATGGGTCGAGCCCTGCCCGCCGACCCCCACAAAGCCGATACGGACCCGTGACATCGGCGGGGCCCGGAGCGGCTCGGCGGGCGACCGGGCGGCCGCGGCGCCAGTTGGCTGGGCGGGCGGCAGGGCAGCGCCGAGCGTCAGCGCGGCGCCAGCCCGGATAAAGTCGCGCCGGGAAGGATCGGGGGAGAGCGGCTCAGTCGGCATCGCGGACTCGGGGGCCTGGGCGTGGAAGTAGGGTGCGAGCGACGCCACCCTTCCGCGTCTCCCGCCGTACGGGTAACTCTACACCCTGAATCATCCCGCGCGATACCGCCCCGGCCCGGACGGGGCTAGAATCCCGCAGTCGGACGGACGCCGGATCATGCCGATCCCGGCGACCGCACCACTTTACCCCTGACCGGTGATCCACCCTGCCCCAGATGTCCGTGACCAGCACCGCGTGCCTCCGCTGCCAGAACCCGCTCGACCCCGGCACCCGCTTCTGCCAGGTCTGCGGACTGAGTGCGTCCGGCGAGCAGACCGCACCGCTGCCCACGCTGCTGCAGATCCTGCGGCAGGCGACCCTCGGCGAATACGAAATCGTGCGCGAGATCGGTCAGGGTGGAATGGCGACGGTCTATCTGGCCCACGAGATCGCGCTGGACCGGAAAGTCGCGATCAAGGTCATGTCGCCCCAGTTTCTGCATGGCGTGGAGATGATCGAACGGTTCAAACGCGAGGCCCGGTTTGCCGCCTCGCTCAACCACCCGCACATCATTCCGATCTACGCGGTGCGGGAGTCGCAGCACCTGCTGTACTTCATCATGAAGTACATCGGCGGTCGTTCCCTCGATGCCATCCTGCGGGACGCTGGGCCACTGCCCTTCCCGATGGTCCGCTCCATTCTCGCGGACGTCGGCTCGGCGCTCGACTACGCCCATCGTCAGGGCGTCATTCACCGTGACGTGAAGCCGGGCAACGTCATGATCGACGAAGAGGGATTTGCGGTCATCACCGACTTCGGCATCGCCAAGGCGGCCCAGGGTGAGACCCTCACCCGCAGCGGCACGACCGTCGGAACGCCCAGCTATCTGAGCCCCGAGGCCTGCTCGGGGGACATCGTCGGCGTGGCGGCGGATCAGTACTCGCTCGGCATCGTCGGCTACGAGATGATCACCGGCCAGTTGCCGTTTTCCGCGGACTCCAGCCTTGGCATGATGTACGCTCAGGTGCACAGCCCGCCAAGGCCCAGCCAGCAGCTCCGCCCCGACTGCCCGCCCGATCTCCGCAACGCCATCATGCGCATGCTGGAGAAGTCCCCGGCCGACCGCTTCCCCACCATGAAGGAAGCGGCCCAGGCGGTGGCAGGGGGACGGATCAGCGGCGGGCAGGTGGAAGGCGGCGACGATCATGTCCGGAGCCACATTGGATTGCTCGCGGTACCCCGGCCCGGGCGTCCGGTCGGCGAAATGCGCCGCACCCCCGTCAGCTCGGCGCGCCTGCCGCAGGTCCCCGGCACCACCACTGTCCGGCGGCAGAAGCGGGTCCACTTCACCCGGGTTCTCATCGGCCTTCTGCTGGCGGGACTCGGCGCGGTCGTGACGTGGGGCGCGTTCCAGGCGCGAGAAGAGGCGAGACTCACGGCCGACAGTCTCCTGGCCGGACCGCCGGTGGACGCCCGCGCCGACAGCATCCTCCTGTCCGCCCGCGGCGTGGCTACCTACGCCAGACAGCAGGTGCTGGCATCCGGCACGCCGGTGACGGCGCTGGCCAGCGGCGACTCGCTGCTGGCACGGGCGGAATCGCTCGTGGCGCTTGGGCTCAAGACCGAGGCCGCGGTGGTGCTCACCCAGGCCACCAGCCTGTGGACCGCGGCGCAGCGGCCGACCGTGATCCAGGCCCCGCCCCCGAGCACGAAGCCCGCGGTACCTCGGGAGAGTCCTCCCATCAGCAGCGCACCACCCCCGGTGGAATCGCAGCCCAACCCGACGGGCGAGCCACGCACCCCGCCGGTCGTTTCCGATTCCGTGGCCGTCAGCCAGTTCTTCGCCGAACTCGAGCGCGCCGTCGAGTCGCGCCAGCTGGGCGAGGTGAGGCGGCTGCTGCCCAACATGGACGACACCGACGAGCGGAGCTGGCGCGGCCTGTTCGAGGACGAAGGGATCAAGTCGCTCGAGGCGAGCTATTCCATCGGTGTCGTCTCGCGCCGGAGCGACTTGGTGTACGCCCGGGTCAAGGGTGAAGTGACCGCCATCAAGGAGAACGGCAAGCTGGAAACGAAGCGCAAGTCCGATGACTTCATCACCCTGAGTCTCGGGCCGCAGGGCTGGCGCCAGATCCGTTCCCGGAAGGCCCGCTGATGTCCCCGCCGATGCCGCCCTTCCACCTCGCCTTTCCGGTCCATGACCTCCAACTGGCGCGTCAGTTCTACGGCGAGCTGCTCGGCTGCGCCGAAGGGCGCAGCAGCGACAGGTGGATCGACTTCGATTTCTACGGCCATCAAGTCGTGGCCCATCTCTCGCCGAACGAGGTCCGCGCCGCCGAGGCCAGCGTGGTCGACGGACACGACGTCCCGGTGCGGCACTTCGGCGTCGTGCTCGAGTGGCACAGCTGGCAGGCCCTGGCGACAAGGCTGACCACCGCGGGCGTGCGGTTCGTCATCGAGCCCGGGATCCGGTTCGCCGGCCAGGTCGGGGAGCAGGCGACGATGTTCCTGCTGGATCCTTCCGGCAACGCGCTCGAGTTCAAGTCGTTTCGCGACCCAAGCCGGATCTTCGCGAAGTAGGCAGCTATTTGTGATCGGGCGACGGACCATCCCGGGCAGGGCCTCGCCGCGCACTTCACCGGCTTCGACACGACGGCTGTCCTGAACCCGCGCAAATCGAAAACCATCCGCTTCTGCCCGCCCCGGACGGAACGCGATGGCGAGCTATCGGATGGATTTCCAGGGAGCCATCGGCCATATGCCGTCAGCCGTCAGTCGTTCACTGAAGGTTGACGGCTCAGCCCGGCTCGAAGGCTGCCAATTCCTCAGGTGTCAGCGGCGTATCGCTCTCCGCGGTCCGAAAGACCGGCACCTCAAAGGTGGCGCTGTAGTCGATGCCCGGCACGTCAGCGGTCACCACGAGCCGCCAGATGACCCGGTCGCTCGCATCACGCTCGTCGGTTTCGTGCGCATCCGGCGGAATCGGGATGGCAATCGGAATGCTGATCCCCCCCGTCTCCTGCAATGCGCCCGGCATGGTCAAGGGGCGTTCCCACAACACCGCTTCATGCGTCGATCGGTTCTTGCCCGAACCGGTGATCGTGATTCGCACGCTGCGCAGTGTGCTCGAGAAGCCTCATCGCGTTGGCGTAGTCCTTCGCAGCGAGCGCCTCACAGCCGGTCAATCCGGCACCGAGCGCGGCGAGGACGAACGGAATCAGGAAGAGGAGCAGGCAGCCGTGAGTACTCACCGGCGCCTTCATCAGGCGGGTTCGCCGGTGGCGATGGGCATCCCGCGCGTCGCCCACTCCGTCCAGGAGCCATCGTAGAGCATAGCACCGGGAACACCCAGTCGCTCGAGGCCGAGCAGCAGGTTGCAGGCGCTCGTGCCGGAACCACACGTGGCGA
>JANOFA010000041.1:0-7572 GCA_031413355.1 Gemmatimonadota bacterium
CGGCCCCAAAGACCAGCCCGGCGCCGACCACCGCATGGCTGTAATGGCCACCCGGTCGGGTGAGGGTCTCGGCGATCACTTCCCGGCGGGCATCAGGCATGGCGCACTGCTCACGTAAGGGGGCCTGGATCGACACGCGGACCGGCACGCGCAGCTGTTCGGCATGCGGTCCCAACGATCGAGTTGCGGGCGCAAGCGGTCACGGCACCAGCGTGTGTTTCACCCACATCAGCTTCTGCGGAATAGTGAAGCCGATAAACGCCGCCACGCCAATGAAGCCGAAACCGATCATGAACTTTCCGGCCATGAGTACGAGTACCCCGACCACGCCACAACCCATGATGCCGAGGCCGCGGAGGAAGCCGGCCCCTTGGCGCACCAGCATTTTCATGGCGCCACAGGCCTTGCACACCGTCGCCTGTTCGTGATTCTCCGTCATGCAGAGCGAGCACTGATTCATGGTGGCCTCGTGGAGTCTGGGATTGGCGCCGGCCGGCTCCGGCGGTCGACTGACCTGGGTTCCGTTCCGGATCGCCCCGGGAGGGCTTCATGTCAGGAGCGCGGCGCCGCCAGCGACCGACTGATCTCGGGTTCGATGCTTCCGGGGGAGAACTTGGGGGGATATCGGGCTATCACCTCCCCGCCACGTGAAATCAGGAACTTCTCGAAATTCCACTCGACGGCCGCGGGGCCCTGACGTGCCGGGGCACTCTCCATCAGGAGTCGGTAGAGTGGATGGGCGTCGGGACCATTCACTTCAATTTTCGCGAAGAGCGGGAAGGAAATGTCATACTCCCGCAGACAGAAATTCAGAATCTCCGGTTCGGAGCCGGGCTCCTGCCCGGCAAACTGATTGCAGGGGAAGCCCAGCACCGAGAAACCGGCCGGATGATGCCGGCGGTAGAGGAGTTCCAGCGCGGCATACTGAGAAGTGAAGCGGCACTGACTCGCCACGTTGACAACAAGCAGAACATGACCCCGGTAACCTGCAAGGGTCCCCGCGATTCCATCGATACTGGTGACTGGTAGATCGTAGAGGTCCATGGTGTCCTCCTCCGATTCAGGCCGGATCGTTGTGCGTCGCTGCCCTCGGATTGTCTCGGCACTCTCCTGGACCGCTGAGGGGCAAGCCCGATCGCGCCCCTGCACCGTGCGCTGCTTACCCGCTTGACGTCGGCTTCCTGGCCGTCGCATTGGAGCGCCCCATCAGCAGATTGAAGAAGCCCGCCTTGGTCGCGCTACATGCCTGCACGAATGAGAAGCTGGAGTGTGAGGCAGAAGTTCGCAAGGATGGGCAACTGTTCAGCGCGCGGCGGGCAGGGGGTTTCGCCGTTCAGCGGGCTTGCCGGGGAAGCCATGCCACGTCGTCTCTCACGTCAGCTCCAGGCCACGACCCTGGAGGTAAGAATGACAGAGAGCTCCACGAGGTACCCCCCGTCATCCGGCGACGAGACACCTTGTCGGTTACGGACGCCTGTGCCCCTGCGGCCTCTCCTTGTGGCCTGCCTCAGGCGGTTGTGGAGGGCAAGGGTATGGAGCGGACCTCTTCGGTCCGGTCGGGAGGACGGGTTGCGGCGCACGAGGATTGAGGCATGCCGGCGGAAGTGCCGGTGGATTCGGGGACCTTTCCCGGGTGGGAAAGGCCTTGGGCAGACCTGGCCCGACTTAGACGGTGGAGAGCCGCAGCCGCAACTCCCGGTGACGCGACCCTGGGGGGGCGTGGCGATCCTGATGCCGGGTACGCATGCCTGCCCAGCTGCCGGAACGCGGGCTGCCACCACGGAACTCGAATTGGTCCGACTGCAGGATGCGCTCGACAACGGTGGTGCTGGGGCCATCACGGACGATACGGGCGCCGGTGGCCAGCCCGGCGACCGCCGCGGCGGTGTACCAGCGGTCAGGGGACAGGGTGGGGTAGTACTCGGCAGATTCCGGCTTCAGCCGTGCCTCGCGCAGCATGATGACTCCAGGAATGAGAGAGGTTGGCGGACAGCCCCCTGATCCAGAACCCGTTGGAGCGCAGAGCAACAAGGTACGACCTGAGGCCAGAACAGTCAGGGGATGGCCGTAACGATCTGATAACGAACCCGCCAAGCGCTTCCGCCGTCTGTAGACTCATGCCGAATTGGAGCCAAAACATTGGACAACTATTCCTGTCGCCTCCCAAGGGCCAAATAGGCGGCGGCGAGGGTGAAGACGGCCAGGCCGCCTACCACCCAAAGGAATCCCTGCGGATGGGTGGCGAATGGGAGGCCTCCGACATTCATGCCGAGCAGGCCAGCGATCAGATTAATGGGAAGAGCCAGCACAGTCACCACAGTCAGGATGAACAGCGTTCGATTGGTCTGCTCCCCGACCAAAGCCCCGAGTTCCTCCTGCAGCAGCTTCACGCGCTCGACGAGAGTGCCGGAATCCCCGATGGCGATTGAGAACTCCTCACCGGCCTGACGCAACTCCTGAAGATCGTCGGCTTGCATCCAGGCGGGTGATCGGTTCAGCAGCCGGAACAGGGCAGCGGGTTCCGGCGCCAGTAATCGTTGCAGCCGCACGAGGGTTCGCCGCAGGGTACCGAGCTCCCGGCGACTCGCCGGGATGCGATTGGCGAGAAGTTTGTCCTCGATCTGATCCACCTGCATGGCCGACTTCTGGACGATACCGGTGAGGACGTCTGCCTGGTGACGGAGCAGCTGGGCCAGGAGATCCGCCGGCGAGCGAAACATCTGCCCCGCTCGCACTGCGCCGCGGAGCTGATCGGCCGACCGGACCGGCCGAAGCCGGGCAGTCACGAACAACCGCGACGTCAAGCACAGGTGGACGGTAGAAACGCTCTCCGGGTCGAAGGTGAAGTCGAACAGTGCATCGTGCACGACTGCCACGAGCGCATCCTCATCGACTTCCAGCCTGGTGGAGCTGGCCGGCTCGTTGAGCGACTCGTAGAACGAGTCTGGCATGGCCAGGTTCCGTCGCAACCAGCGAACGGAGGCAGCATTCGCAAGCGAGAAATGGAGCCACAGAAACGTCCTCTCGTCGCCCGACTCCTGCGGGGCGAGCCAGTGAGGGAGTTCGTCGGTGGCAACCTCCTGGGCCGGAACGCCGGGGGAGAAGAGGTACGCGCACACGAGGCCGTGCTGATCGGAGCCGTAGGTGGACTGATCGGTTGCCACACACGCCTTGGGAGTGGGGAACGGTGGAGAATACCGGCCGCTCACCTCGTGGGCAACAACGCTGAATCGCGGTGCGCACGATCCTGATGGACACGCACCTCGGTGTGCATTGCCATCCGCCACGTCACTCCTGCGATCCGCCGGCGGACGTCGGCATCTCGGTCGTCGTCTTGAAGCGTCCCATCAGATGCTTCACGAAGCCGACCACTGCGACGCCGGCCACGATCAGCAGCTGCTTCGCTGCCAGCAGCATCGGCTCCCCCTTCCTTCCGGACCAGACTCCTCGCCATACTCCAGCAGCCTCCACCCCACGGAAACGCGCCATGCCCCGACAAACTCTGACAATTGCCGTCGCCTTGGGCGCGATGGTACTCGCGACGTCCACCCGGGCCGGTCACGCCATGCAGACGACCCGCCCCGCGCCACCGGCCAGCACCAGCCGGCCGCTGCCACCGGGTGCGCTCCGGGTCCAGCGCGCCGAGATCATCGACCGCCAGGGATTCGAGAAGCCGCTGGTCGCGGCGACGATGCTGATCCCCGCCGGCTGGCGCACCGAGGGTGGCGTTGAGTGGTCGGTGGGAAACAACTGCGGGCCAGCCCACCGGGTCAGTTGGAAGGCGACCGCGCCGGACAATTCGGGAGCGATTCAGATCATTCCGGAGGAGAAGTGGGCCGCAGGCAACTTTCCCCAACCCGACAATCCCTGCCCCAGTATGCCGATCTCGGCGACGCGCCCCTATCTCGAGTGGTACGTGCAGCGGAACCGGCCGGGCGCGAGGGTACTCGATTATCGCCCGCGACCGGATCTGGCGGAGAAGTTCAAGTCACTCGCCACCACCAGCGGTGGCGGAGGCGGGGGCGAGATGCGCAGCTGGGTTGATGCCGGTGAGGTGCTGATCGGCTATCAGGTGGGCGGCCGTCCCATGCGCGAGACCATTGCGAGCGTCGGCTTCTTCATCCTCTCCCGCTTTCCGGGCATCGGTTCCAATCAGCCGATCGAGCTGCTGCAGGGGCAGACCTTTCCCGGCTTCGCCATGCGCGCTCCGGAGGGCATGCTGGACTTCAAGACCAGCGAGGCGCTCCGCAAGTCGATTCAGGCCGGCCCAGAGTGGAATGCGCGCATGATCCGATCGTCGAACCAACGCCATCAAGTCGTCATGGAGAGCGGTCGCCAGATGGCGGAGACCAACCGCCGCGCCGCCGCTGAGCGATCCGCGATCATCGCCCAGACCGGGCGCGAAATCAATGACATGCAGATGGGCACCTGGCAGCGACAGAACGAAAGCAGCGACCGCACCCAGCGCGAATCCATCGAGTCCATTCGTGGGGTCGAGACCTACAACGATCCGCACTACGGCGGCTCGGTCCAGCTCTCCAACCAGTACCAGCACGCCTGGCAGCTCCGCGACGGCAGCTACCTGCTGACCGACGATTCGAATTTCGACCCCAGCCGCGACCTCGGTGTCCAGGGCCAGCGGCTTCAGCGCACACAATAAGGAAGGAATGCCAGATGGCGATTCGACGATATTCGGCACCTTGGCGCGGCGTGGCGATGGTGCTTTCGGTGGTAGTCCTTGCCGGGCGCGAGGCGCGGGCGCAGGACAGCTTCGGTGGTGCTCCTGCGCAACCCGCGGTACCTCCACCGCCTACCGCCCAACGCCCAACGCCTCCCCGCCCGGCGACGGGCCAGCCTGGCACACCCGATCTCGACCAGCTCATGCAGGTCGAGCGCCAGGACTTTGGTGTGTCGCCCACCAAGGAGCTGCACACCGGCCCCATGCACGGTCCCACACCGGCGAGCATTCCCGGCGGGCAGGTCATCACGACCAAGGGACTCGTGGCGCTGCTGGCCAACCAGCAGGTCAAGGCGCTCCTGTTCGATGTCCTCGGCGGGCCCGAGGTGATTCCCGGTGCGCTTGCCGCCTCACCGGCGGCACAGCCCGGGACGTTCAGCGACCGGACCCAGCAGGAGTTCGGCCAGTTTCTTCAGCAGATGACCCAGGGTAACAAGGAGATTCCGCTGGTGCTCTACTGCCAGTCGACGCAGTGCTGGATGTCCTACAACGCCGCGCTCCGGGCCATCAACATGGGATTCAAGAACGTGCTCTGGTATCGCGGCGGGATCGAAGCATGGAAGGCGGGTGGGCAACAGGTGCAGAGCGCGGGGCAGCGGGGCGGCGCCCCGCAATAGGCGGCCGCAGTCGCGATTGGAGACCAGAGTTTCGTTCGGCGACCTGGGGCACGTCACCACGCCATACGCCGGCAGGGTGAATCGCGGATCCGCCACGCCGGGTCCCGCTCTCCGTCGCCTCGTCGTGAAGCAGTGATGGCGAGGGGCTCCGAGCGGAGCCCCTCGCCATCTGTCACATCGGTCAGCGACTCAGCGAACCCGGCAGCTGGCCGTCCCGCTCGCCACGACAACGCCGGCAGCGTTGAGGATCTGAGCCGAGACCGTCGGCGCCGCGGCAGAGATGAAGGTGCGGCCGATCGGGGTCGCACCGGCGGCAATGTCGGCGGGGTTGCTGTCGAAGTCGAAGCCGGCCTGGTCGCCGACGGCAGTCTGGGCCGGAGCGGCCGCGCCGTTGGTGCCGGAACGCACCTGGGCGGTGAACCGTCCGTTGAGCGGCCTCAGGTTGTTGCCGTCCACGGAAATCCTGGAGCGGGAGGTGCCCCGCACCTCGCACGTCACCCGCGCGATGGCCGCATTGGCCCCGGCGCCGGTGCTGGCCCCGCCGTTGGCGTTCGCACCGGTGCCCGCGGCGTTCGGGTCGGTGCTGGAGGTGGCGGAACAGGCGGCGAGCAGGCCAACGGCGGCAGGGATCAGGAAGGCGATACGCATGGGACTCTCCGGAATGAAGGGAACAACCTGAGTGATGCTCTGCCGTGCTCATGGGCATCTCCCCTGCCATCGGTGGTTTTCCGGAAAACCATTCACCCGCAACAGGTTACCAAATCGGCCTCCGATTCTCCCCTGAACCGAATCGCGACAGGCCCCAGCGCAACGAATCATCGGTCTCCGGTGCGGGTCACACTCTGCGCGAGCACCGCCTCGCCCCGCGCCGGCATTTGACGAAGGCCCGCGCTGCTCCGGTTATCATTCCCCTCATGGATCACCACGACCCCAATGGCGGCTTCCGCAATCCCTGGCCCGGAGGTGAAGTCAGGGGATACGGCGACCTGTTCAAGTGGTTCCTCGACCGCAACACGACCCATCGTCCCGCCGCCGATCCGCCGCGCGGCAGCTTTCCCGCCGCCACCCCGAAGTTCGGGCTGGCCGGTCGGAAGGGGGCACTCGCGGTCACCTGGTGCGGGCACTCGTCGGTGCTGATCGAGTTTCCCGGCTGCACCGTCCTGACCGATCCGGTCTGGGGCAGTCATGCCGCGCCGATCCCGCTGCCACGGCTGCGGCGGTTCATGCGCCCTCCCGTACCACTCAGCGCACTCCCGGCCATCGATATCGTGCTGCTGTCGCACAATCACTACGATCATCTCGACAGCGGCACGGTCCGGACGCTCGCGCGGCTCCACCCGCGCGCGGTCTGGTGCGTCCCGCTCGGCCTGCGCCCGCTGCTGCGGCAGCTTGGGGTGCAGGTGATCGAGGAGTGCGACTGGTGGGCGACGCTTCACGCCGCCGGTGCGACGATGGGCTGCACCCCCGCGCAGCACTTCAGTGCCCGCGGCTTCCAGGATCGCAATCAGTCGCTCTGGTGTGGCTGGACCGTCCGGATCGGAAATCGTGCGGTGTTCTTTGCGGGCGACACCGGCCTGCATCCGGTCTTCGGCGAGATCGGCCGGCGCTTCGGGCCGTTCGATATCGTCCTCCTGCCGATCGGCGCCTACGCCCCACGCTGGTTCATGCAGGCGATGCACCTGAATCCCGAGGATGCACTCGAGGCGTACGCCGCGCTGTTAGGCGCTGCCGCGTCGCAGCGACTCGCAGCGGGGTCTCTGGCGAGCAGACGTCCCCCGGTCGTGGTACCGATCCACTGGGGCACCTTCAAGCTTACCGATGAGTCGCTGGACGAGCCGCCGAAACGCTTCCGAGCCCTCTGGGAAAAGATTGGCTACGATCCCGAGGCGCTCTGGCTGTTGGCGCACGGCGAGACGCGGGTACTCGGGTAGGGGCGGTAGGCGGGGGGCGCGGGGCGATGGGCGGGATGTATTGGTTGTCATCCTGAGCGCAGCGAAGGATCCCTTTGCCCCGGAGCCAATCTCCATCCTCGGCCACGGCCTGCAGGGATCCTTCGGTCAGCCCCTTCGGGGCCTCCCTCAGCAACTGTCTTGAAAATCAAGTCTCGGCGACGCGCCAGCGGGTGCCGGCCTGGAGCATGGCATTGAGAATCGTGAGCAGCTTCCGCATGCACGCCACCAGCGCCACCTTGGCGGGCTTCCCCGCCGCGCGCAGCCG
>JANOFA010000042.1:0-5459 GCA_031413355.1 Gemmatimonadota bacterium
CGGCCGCCGCACGATGAAGCCTCCGCCCTCGCGCTGATGGTGCGAGGTGATCACCCGCGTCACGAATGCACCAGCCCCCGGCTTTCACCGGGGGCGGCTCGTTCCTGCCCTGCGGAGTACCGCGAAACGACCGCCGGACTCAGTGCTCGACCAGGACCGCAAGCGCCTCCGCGCGCCAGACTTGCTTGGCCATGTGATCCGCAGCAGGTCGGTGCACAAGCCCTCCTGCACGCGGAGCACATTCACGGCGGGGGCGAACCCGAGCGTCATGAGGTCGGAACAGTGACACGGGACAGGGACGACCGCGGCGCGACCGCTGGAATCTCAAGGCGGACCCCGGACCCTCAGCTGCCGGTGGATGGGTGGCCTCCAGCCAGCCCGTGCCCCGCCCCACTCCACGCCGCGGAGGCGGCGTCAGTGCTCCAGGATGATCAGGCTGAGAATATCCCCCGCATTCACCAGGATCTCCTCGGTGACCGGGAGGGCCCGGCCGCCGATCGGATCACAGATGAACTTGAGCGTGGTCGCCCCGCGAACCAGCCGAGCCGGAATGGTGAACGATGTCGTCGAGTGGCCCGACGCGATGCCCAGCTGCTCACGGCGCGCCCCATCGAGGACGAAGACGGTCATGTCCGTGAAGCGACGATTGTCGACCTCGACCGTGGCCGTCCCGGTGTCCGGGGGCGGTGCACCATCGTCGGCTCGAACCGCGGCATGGCAGGCGATCAGAAGCCCGGCCGCGAGCCACGGCAGGAAGGACTCCAGACGGCGTGGCTGCCCCCGGCGGAGGTGAAGGGCGGTGCGGAGCGGTGCGGTCGCGGGCATCCGGGAGGCCTCGGTTTGCAGTGGTGGTGAAACGGAAAACGTTCAGGCGCGTGTGGTGCCCCCATCGCCGCAGCCGCCGCAGTTGAAATCCACGAAAGCGGACATTGAGTCAGCGGCCGCCGCACGATCTGGCTCATCCGGCGACCCTCCTCCGCGGACGACTGCCGGTCCCTGCCTCTGGACAACCTTGCCGCCGGAGTGAGGTCCGACGCAGGCCGTGGGGTCCCGTCCAATTCCTTCAAACTAGTCCTTGAGCCATCCATTCGATGGATTGTCTCCCCGACAGTCAGGCGGCACTCTTCCTCTGTACGAGGTGCGCCTGAGCATGGGCCTGTCACCTGCCCCCGGACCCCTCGCTCCCTGGATGGCGTGAGCGTTCACCCGGAACTCCCGCGGGGGCCCCATCAGGGCGGGTGGGTGCCTCCCGCTTGCAAGACCGAGATGGCCCTATGACGTCCCGCGTTGCCGCGATGACACCACCGCACGGAGGGCGTGCATGACCCCGAGGCCCCCCTCTGCGGTGGACGCGGCCTGCCGCCTGTGGAGACGGACCGTCGGCGACGCCACCGCACCCGATGAGTTCGCCGCGGCCGCCAATCACATGTGTGCCCAGCTCCGGGTGAATCTCGGGCGCTGGATTGGAGCCGAAGGATATCGCGTGCTCCTCGGTCGGGCACTCGACGAGGCGTTGGCCGAACATCGTGCACTCGGCGGGCTCGTCTGCCTCGGCGGGGACGAGCCGGTGATCGCGGCCGCCGTACGAGCTCACAGCGCCGGCGCCGTGGCTGCCGGGCTCGTGACGATGGCAACGGTACTGATCGCATTGCTGGGAGGTATTGTCGGGGAGGCGATGGCCGCGCGGCTGGTGGAACAGACAAGTTCATCGATCCCGCCCGGCGTCGCGGGCATGGGAGCACAGGGAGGCCGTGATGGCGAAGAAGCAGCCTAGGAAACCGGTGGTCCCCACTCCGCCCCCGCTCGGCATCATCAGCACCGGCCTGCCGGGCTTGAACGAGGTCATGGGCGGCGGCCTGCCAGCACTGTCATTCAACCTGATCGCAGGCGGCCCCGGCTCGGGCAAGACGACGATGGCGATGCAGATCCTGTTCGCCATCGCAACCGTCAAACGGCCCGGCCTGTTCATTACGCTGCTTGGCGAGACGTCGTTGAAGATCCTGCGCTATCAGCAGCGGTTCGACTTCTTCGATCTGGGCCGCATCGGGTCGGAGGTCCACTTCCTGAACCTGAGCGAGGAGGCCCTGACCGGAGATCTGGACGGAGTGCTGATACGCATTCTCGCGGAGATCGACCGGGTCCACCCCGGCGTCGTCGTCATCGACTCGTACCGTTCGCTGATCCGCGATCGGACATCGGAGGAAGCGGCCAGCCAGCTCGAGTACTTCATCCAGCGGCTTGCCCTGCACCTGACGACATGGGAGACCACGTCCTTCCTCATCGGGGAGTACCAGGACAGCGAGCTGCGGGATCCCGTCTTCACCGTCGCGGACGGCATCCTCTGGCTCACCCAGGAAGTGCACCGGAGCTCGGTCGTCCGCCGACTCCAGGTCGTGAAGATGCGCGGCATGGCACCGATGCCCGGGCTGCACACCCTCCGGATCACCTCCTCGGGGCTCCAGATCTTTCCGCGCACACCCGAACGCGCCGACGACATCCACCCGCGATCGACCCAACGGCTGTCGACCGGGATCGCCGGTCTGGACGAGATGATGGGCGGCGGCATCCCGAAAGGGGACTCCCTGGTTCTGGCGGGTCCGACCGGCACGGGCAAGACCACCTTCGCCATGCGGTTTGTCGCCGCCGGTCTCGCCGCAGGCGAGACCGCCGTGATCACGATCTTCGAGGAGCATCCGGAGGCGTACCTCGAACGAGCCAAGAGCATCGACGTTGACCTGCGAGAGGCGTTGCGCAAGGGCAAGCTGCGCATCATCTACCTGCGCCCCCTCGATCTCTCGGTCGACGAGACCCTGGATGCGATCCGGACGGCGGTGACTGAGCTCGGCGCCACGCGTGTCGTGATCGATTCGATCTCGGGATTCGAGATGGCGCTCGCGCC
Organism: Gemmatimonadota bacterium; assembly: GCA_031413355.1. Taxonomy (GTDB): domain Bacteria; phylum Gemmatimonadota; class Gemmatimonadetes; order Gemmatimonadales; family GWC2-71-9; genus JADJOM01. The sequence continues at coordinate 2,900 of JANOFA010000042.1, forward strand.
GGCCTTCCGCGAGGACTTCCGCGAGTCGCTCTACCGGCTCATCGGCGCCCTCACCGGACTCGGCGTCACCATCTATTCGACAGTCGAGGTGGTTGATCGAGAGGGGAGCACCGGAATGCAACTCACCGGCCATCAGGTCTCCTTCCTCACCGACGACATCATCAGCCAGCGATATGTGGAGATCGAGGGGGAGCTCCGCAAGGCGATGGTCGTCGTGAAGATGCGGGGCAGCAATCACAGCCGGGAGTTCCGGACCTACGAGATCGGGGCCACCGGCGTGCATCTGCGTGAGTCGCTCCGGGACTATGACGGCATCATCTCCGGCATGCCCACGCGTCAGCTCCGTATTCCGCCGCCGGCTCACCCTGGATTGACGGAGCAGGAAATCCTCGTGCTCGAAATGGTGAGTCGATCGGCACCGGTGTCGCCCGCCGAGCTCACCAGGCTGACGGGATTGCCGTCCGGCGCGGTCGATATCGTCCTCGAGCGCCTGTTTCAGCTCCAGTACGTGAGCCGCAAGGGCACCCGCTATCTGGTCGAGGGTCATGCCCGCCGTCAGTGACGGCAACCGTCGCGCAACGTCGCGCGAGGGACCGCCGGACATCTGGCGGGACGGCGAGCGCTACCAGCAGCTCGTCGAGCTGGCACCCGACGGGATCCTGATCCATGACGGCGGGTGGATCGTCCTCGCCAACGCCTCCGCTGTCCGGCTGGTGGGGGCGACCCGGCGGTCGCAGCTCGTCGGCCATCCGATCGAGAGATTTCTCGACCTGCCGTATCTCAAGGCGGTCCAGACCGAGCTCACGGATTCGGTCAGCCCGGCCGAGCTCGCACCGCCGGTGCGCGACATCCTCCACCGCCTTGACGGCTCCGCGCTCGAAGTGGAAGTGCGGACGATCGCGTTCCTCGACCATGGCCGCCCCTCCGCCCACCTCGTCATTCGCGATATCGGTGAGCGCCTCACGGTGGAGCGGGCGACACGGCTGCTGGAGGAGCGACTGCAGGAGGCGCAGCGGCTGGAATCGGTGGGCGCCCTCGCGGGCGGAGTCGCCCACGAGGTCAACAACATGCTGCAGGTCGTCCTGGGGTTCAGCGATGCCCTGCTCGGGGACGTTCGCCTGCCGACCGAGTGTGCTCCGGACGTGCGGGAAATCATTCGGGCGGTCGGCCGCGCCGCGACGGTCACCCGCCAGCTCCTCGACTTCAGTCGGCGCGCCGTACATCGCCCACAGGTCGTCGAGCTTGCCACGGCGCTATACGACGCCGAGCCGATGGTTCGCCGGCTGCTCCGGAAGGATCAGGCGCTGGTCGTGCTGGGGGACGGGACATCTCGGGTCTGGGCCGACCCGCTCCAGCTCCAGCAGGTGGTCATCAACCTCGCGCTCAACGCCCGCGACGCGATGCCGAACGGCGGCACCCTGACAATCACGTCCGGGGAGACCGAATTGACGACCCGCCTCGATGCGGTGGGCGGCGTCCACGTTCCACCCGGCCGGTACGCCACCCTTCGCACGCAGGATACCGGCACCGGGATGGACGCCGCGACTCAGGCACAGATCTTCGATCCGTTCTTCACCACCAAACCGTTTGGCGAGGGCACCGGGCTCGGCCTGGCCGCCGCCCACGGCGTCCTGACCCAGAACTACGGCTATATCACCCTGCTCAGCGCGCCAGGAGCAGGTGCGACCTTCACGGTGTACTTGCCCAGCCTGCCGGTCCCCGACCTGGCCAGCGAGCACGAGGACTTGCCACCGGCTGTCGCTGACGACTCGCTGGCTGGCGCGATTGTCCTGGTGGTCGATGACGCGCCTGCGATCCGGGCCCTCAGCGCCCGCATCCTCATCCGGGGCGGCTTCCGCGTCCTGCTTGCGTCCGACGGCGCGGAAGCACTCGAACTGATCGACCGACAGGGGCCCCCGCGCCTCATGCTCACCGGCCCGGTGATGGCGGATATCACCGGCGCCGAGCTGGCGCGACGGGTCAGTGCGGGCTGGCCGGCAGTGCCCATCCTCCTGATGTCCGGCACCCCAACCGAGGAGCTCGGCGGGCCAGCCGCGATTGGGCCCGGGAGCGATCGTGTCCCGAATCCATTCACGCCCGAATTGCTGGTCGCGAGAGTATCCGAGGCGATCGCGGCGGTCGAGCGGAGCGAATGGGAGCGGGCGTAGTCACCACGCGGCACAGGCAGACACAAACCGCCCCCCGGCGTTCACCGGGGGGCGGTTCGTTGCTACGCTGCTGGGTACTGCGGAATCCTTGTCTGGCTCAGTTCTCGACCAGAATCAGATACTTCTCCGCACCCCAGAACTGCTGCGGCGCGGTGATCTGCAGTTGGCCATTGAGCTTGCCATTCTTCACGCTACCTGAATCCACCGCTGCGAGATCCTGGCGCGAGACCAGTCGGTATTCGCGGTCGGCACGCGGCAGGGCGATGCTGGTCGTCGTAGTCATGTCCACCGCCGTGAACAGCGCCGGATCCAGCGTGCGCGCCGGGTGCAGCTGCTTGCCGCCGAAGAAGAGAAACTTCTTCCCTTCCTTGGTGACGACACCCTTCTCGATC
>JANOFA010000043.1:0-5566 GCA_031413355.1 Gemmatimonadota bacterium
GCATGATCCGCGCGTCATGGGGTCGGCGCCTGCGCGATGTGTTCGACTCGCTGCCGGCGCCCACCTGGCATGGCGAGGCGAGTGACCATCCGCTCACACCGTCGGTCGCGGCAACGCCGGGAAGAGCACGCTGCTCTCCGTCATCTCCGCCGCGCGGCCCAAGATCGCCGACTATCCCTTCACCACCCTCGAGCCGAACCTCGGCGTGGTCGGGTTGTCCGACAACCGTACGTTCGTCGTCGCCGACATTCCCGGCATCATCGAAGGGGCCCACACCGGCAAGGGGCTGGGGCTCCGCTTCCTGCAGCATGTCGAGCGCACCCGGCTGCTGGCGTTCCTGATTCCGCTGGATGCGCCTGATCCGCAGGCGGTCTTCGATCAGCTGCGCCACGAGATCCGCTCCTATAGCGAGACGCTGGCGGAGAAGCCGTTCATCGTGCTGCTCTCCAAGCGGGATCTGCTGGCCGCGGAGGATGCTCTCCCGACGATTGTCGCACCCCAGGCCATGGCCCAACTCAACTTCAGCGCCGTGTCCGGCAGCGGCCTCGAAGCGCTGACGGCCTGGCTGTGGAAGGCGGTCGATTCCATCCGCAAGCAGGACGCGGCGCAGGCGGAAGCCGCCCGGGATCCGGAGCGATGGCCGTAAGCGACGAACGCGCCGCGTATGTGGCGCTCGCGCTGGTGCCCGGGATCGGCCCCGCGCGACTCACCGAACTTCTGAACCATTGTGAAACCGCACTCGGCGCCCTTTCGGCGCCGTTCGCGTTTTTAGGCACCGTGCCCGGTATCTCCCGCGCGGCCGCTACCGCAATTTGTGAGGCGACTCCCGCGACGGGGGCCGCGCTTCTGGCTCAGATCGAGGCGATGGGGGCCCAGGCACTCCTGCCCACCGATCCCGATTATCCCCCCATGCTGTGCGAGATCCCCGATCCGCCGGCGCTGCTCTTTGCCGTCGGCGATCTCACGCTGCTCCGCCGCCCGGCGGTGGCGGTGGTCGGGAGCCGGGACCACTCGACCTATGGCGGAGAGGTCTGTCGGCTGATCGCCCAGGCGGCAGCGGGAGCAGGCATCGTTGTGGTCAGCGGCATGGCCCGCGGGCTCGATGCGATCGCCCATCGTGCCGCCCTCGACATCGGGGGGCCGACCATCGGGGTCCTGGGCAATGGGCTCGGCGTGATCTACCCCGCCGCCAATCGGGAGCTGTACGCCGGTGTCGCCCGCCACGGGCTGTTGCTCACCGAGTTTCCACCAGGTGAGCGGCCCGGCGTCGGTGCCTTTCCGCGGCGCAATCGCCTGATCAGCGGGCTGGCACGGGTGACGGTCGTGATCGAGGCAGCAGCGGGGTCGGGCACACTGATCACGGTCGGCACTGCACTCTCGCAGGGGCGGGATGTCATGGCGCTGCCCGGCAACATCACCAGCCCGACATCCGTCGGCACCAACCGGCTGATCCAGGATGGCGCGGAGCCGCTGATCGAGCTGGCGGATCTGTTGCGGCATTATCCGGAAGCAGGCGCGCCATCGACTCAGGCATTCGCTCCATCCGGATTGGCGCGCCTCACCACGGAATCCGTCGACCCGAAGAGTGGCGCGGGGCGCGGGCATCCGCCTCGCGCCACTCCCTCCCACACTGGCGCCGGGCGGGACACCGCGCCCAGCGCCTCTCGCCCAACGGCGCCGCCAGACATCCCGGCGGATCTTCCCGATGCCGAGCGCCGCATAGACGATGCGCTGCTGGCGGGCCCGGCACCGATCGACCAGCTGGTGCTGCGCTCCGGTCTCCCGACGTCCATGGCGCTCTCGGCGCTGTCGATGCTCGAATTCCGTGGTCTGATCCGTCAGGACGGGAGTCTGATCCGGTGGGACATTGAAGCGAAGGGAGAGTCTGCTAGATTGAAGTAGCCAAACCACTTGACCCCATAGATGACCGCTCCGCCAAACCTTTCCTGCGTTCGCTGCGGTGAACCCATCCCCCCGGGTGCGCGCTTCTGCATGAAGTGCGGCTCGGATGTGTCGGGTGAGCAGGGGAGTGTGGCCACGGCCATGATGCCGGCGCAGCAGGAGAAGGACGCCAACGAGGAACTCCTCGCATTGCTCCGGGCCGCCACGCTGGGCGAGTACGTGGTGCATCGCGAGCTCGGCCGCGGCGGCATGGCGACGGTCTACCTCGCCCATGAGATCGCGCTTGACCGCAAGGTCGCCATCAAGGTGATGTCGCCCGCGTTGCACCTCATGGGCGACGGCATGGCGGAGCGGTTCAAGCGCGAGGCCCGCACCGCGGCCAACCTGAGTCACCCGCACATCATCCCGATCTACACCGTCAAGAGCGCCGGCAAGACGCTGTACTTCGTGATGAAGTTCATCGCCGGCCGCTCGCTCGAGGCGATCATCAAGGATCTTGGCCCGATGCCCATCCCGATGGTCAAGGCGATGTTGCAGCAGGTGGGCAGTGCGCTGGGGTACGCTCACCGGCACGGAATCGTCCATCGCGACGTGAAGCCGGCCAACATCATGATCGACGAGGAGGGATGGTCGGTCGTCACCGACTTCGGCATCGCCAAGGTGGCGGAGAATCGCGGTCTCACCATGACCGGGATCGCGGTTGGCACGCCGTCGTACATGAGCCCGGAGCAGTGCGCCGCCAAGGACATCACCGGCAAGTCGGATCAGTACTCGCTGGGGATCGTGGCCTACGAGATGATCACCGGCAAGCAGCCGTTCGAGGGCGATTCCGCGATGGCGATGATGTTCGCCCACTTCCACGAGAAACCCAAGCCGCTCACCGAAGTCCGGCCCGACTGCCCGCCGGAGCTGGCCGCGGCGGTGATGCGGATGCTGGAGAAGGGACCGGACCAGCGCTGGCCCTCGCTGGACGACGCGCTCGTCGGCATGGCCGCACAGCCACTGTCGCACGAGGATCCGGTGCGGCTGCAGCTGCTGGAGATCGTCCGGCGCGACTCCAACCGGAAGCTGCTCGATGCGGCGACGCCGCCACCGACCAGCCCGGTGCCGCGCGGCAAGACCCGCCCCATGGTGGACGACGCCACCACGCCGCTCCCGCGCACCCGCGCCTCCGCCGCCGAGGCGATGACGACGCCGATTCCGGCGCCGCGCATCACCGCGGTCAGCATCGTGCCGGCCCGGAGCGACCTCCATGCCGGCGACAGCCTCCAGCTCACCGCCACGCCGCGCGGCCAGGGCGGAACGGCGGTGGGCCATTCCGTGACGTGGGCGTCGAGCGATGTTGCGCTGGCAACCGTCTCCCCGACCGGCCTGGTCACCGCTCGGGGCACGGGCAGCGTCACGATCACTGCGACCGCCGAGGGCGCCACCGGAACGGCGCAGCTCACCATCACGCCGGTGCCGGTGGCCAGTGTGGCCGTTGCGCCCGCCAGCGGCTCGGTGGCCGCGGGCGGCTCGCTCCAGTTCTCCGCGACGCCGCGCGATGAGCACGGCGGCGTGCTCCGCGACCGGGCGGTGCGCTGGAGCACGAGCAATACCGGCCTCGCGGCGATCGACGACACCGGCCTGATCACGGCGACGGAGCCGGGCCGGGTCGAGGTCGTCGCCGAGATCGAAGGAGTGCGCGGCAGTGTGGCGCTGACGATCCTGCCCGCGCCGGTTGCGGCGATCGCCATTGCCCCCGCCGAGCCGGCGGTCGTGGTGGGCGACAGCATCGCGCTGACGGCAGCGCTGACCGATGGAAAAGACCGGCCTCTCGCGCACCGCGCAGTAAAGTGGCGCTCGGCTGTGGACACGGTGGCGACGGTCGACACCTCGGGTGTGGTAACCGGTCTGTCCGACGGGACGTCGCAGATTACTGCAGAGGCGGAGGGGAAATCCGCGACCGTGACCCTGCGGGTAACCCGGGCCCCGGTGGCTGCGGTGACCCTGACGCAGCCGGATCCGCTGGTGGCCGGGGAGCGGGTGCAGTTGCAGGCGGTCCTCACCGACGGCCGGGGCAAGCCGCTGACGGGTCGGGAGCTCAAGTGGTCCTCGTCCTCGCCGGCCATCGCCATAGTGACGGCGAGCGGTCTCCTCACCGGCATGGGCGCCGGGAGCGCCAAGGTGACGGTGGAGTCCGAGGGAAAGAGCGCCACCATCAGCCTCACGATCCAGCCGGTGCCGGCGGCGAGTGTCGTGATCGACGGAATGCCGGCGTCGCTCATGCCGGGAGCGTCGGCGACGCTCCGCGCCATTGTGAAGGATGCGAAAGGCCATCTGCTGACCGGCCGTGAGGTGGCCTGGACCACGAGCGCCGGTGGGATCATCGCCGTCAACCCAGCGGGTGTGGTCACCGCGAAGAGCGCGGGGCAGGCGCTGATCACCGCCACGGTGGAGGGTCAGACGGCGCAGGCAACGCTCACCGTCACTGCGCCCGCACCGGTGATTCCCGAGGTGCCGACGGAGGTGATGCCGAGGGCGGTGGCGCCGGTCGTGGAGCCTGCGTTGGGGGCCGACCAGCGGTCGGCCCGTACCCGGGCCGTCCCCGAGCCCGAGCCGGCCCCGCCCCTCGCAGCTGCCGAGCCCAGTGTCGCTCCCGAGCCCGCTGGGGCTGAACACCGGTCCGCCCGTACCCGCGCCGCCCCAACTGCTACCGTCGCTCCAGCGCCCGCCGCTGGAGGCAGGGGCAAGCTGATCGGCGCAGTGGTCGGCCTGGCGCTGATCGCGGCCGTCGCATTTGCCATGATGAATCGGGGCGGCGCGGATGTCGTCATCCCCCCGGGACCGGTCGCGCCGTCGCCGCCCGCTCCTGTCGCGCAGGTCGCGATCATCGGTGCCGCCGCGCCACTCGCGGTGGGGCGCACCGAGCAACTGACGGTGGTGCTGCGGGATGCGGCCGGACAGGAGCTCGACAGCCGTTCCGTCACCTGGACTTCGAGCGACCCGGCGATCGCCGTGGTGTCCGGGGTGGGCGCGGTCACCGCTCGGAAGGCGGGTGCGGTGACGATCACCGCCAGCAGCGAGGGACAATCCGCCACCGCACCGCTCATCGTCGAGGCGGCCGGCGATGATCTTCCCGCCCAGGTCGCGACCGTCTCCCTGACCGGGGGCGGCAGGGCGCTGGAGGTTGGAGAGGTCGAGACGCTGGTGGCCCGCGCCGCCGATGCGAAGGGAACCACGCTCTCCGACCGGGCGATTGTCTGGAGCACCAGTGATCCGCAGGTGGCCCTGGTTTCGTCGGTCGGGCTGGTCAGCGCAGTCGGGCCGGGAAGCTCGACGATCAGCGCGAGCAGTGAAGGGAAGAGTGCAGACAGCAGAGTTACCGTCAACGCCCCGCGCCCTGCGGCGCCCACCGTCCCCGCTCCGGTGCCGGTCGCCTCGCCTGTCGCCGTCGCGAAGGTCCTGATCACACCGGGGAGCGCCTCGGTGGTGGCGGGAGAAGAGGTGCAGCTCTTCGGTGGTACCCGGGATGCCCGGGGCAACGAGCTCTCCGATCGCGACCTCGCGTGGCGCAGTGCCGATTCGCGCGTCGCCGCGGTCTCGAAGTACGGCCTGGTGACTGGGCTCGCGGAAGGCGCGACCACAATCACCGCCACCGCCGAGGGCAAGTCCGCCACGGCGA